>JAAUTE010000327.1 GCA_012031815.1 Chloroflexaceae bacterium | reverse complement strand
CCTTTAGAATTCCTCGTCATGCTTAGTCCAAGAAGAACCAAATTTCGCAAACAGCAGCGCGGCCGAATGCGAGGTCTAGCCCACCGGGGCAGTACCCTGAAATTTTGGCGATTTTGCCTTGCAAGCCATTGAACCCTGCTGGATGACCTCCCGGCAAATTGAAGCGGCTCGCCGTGCGATGACGCGCTACATTCGTCGAGGTGGCAAAATCTGGATTCGTGTCTTTCCCGACAAGCCCGTAACCATGCGTGCGGCAGAAACCCGAATGGGATCGGGTAAGGGCAACCCAGAGTTTTGGGTAGCAGTGGTCAAACCCGGTCGCATTCTTTTTGAAATTGCTGGCGTAACCGAACCGATCGCCAGGGAAGCAATGCGCCTCGCCGCCCAAAAACTGCCAATTAAAACCAAATTTATTGTTCGTACTGAAATCGAAGCCCAGACGGAAAAGGAGGACTAGGGGATGGCCTTACCAAAGATTGCCGATGCCCGCAAGCTTAGCAACGAGGAAATCGCGGAAGAGATCCTCGCCAGCAAGCAAAAACTTTTCGAGTTACGGTTGCAGCGAGCGACGGGACGCCTGGAAAAATTTCACCAGTTTAAGCACATGCGTCACTGGATTGCCCAATTGATGACCGTTGAGCGTGAGCGTCAGTTGGCAGATCTGGAAGAACAAAGTTCTCCGGAAGCGGTCACACCAGCAAGTTTAGCTAGTGAGGAGGAGTAAGGCTATGGCTGTTAAAGAAAGAGTTGGCATTGTCGTCAGCAACAAAATGGACAAGACGGTGGTGGTGGCAATAGAAAACCGCGTCCCTCACCCTAAATACGGCAAGATTGTCGTTAAAACTAAGCGATTCAAGGCCCACGACCAGGAAAATCATTGCCAGGAGGGCGATCGCGTTCGGATTCGCGAAACCCGTCCCCTCAGTCGTACCAAGCGCTGGGAAGTCACGGAGATTGTAGAATCTGCCCAGAAGTAACCCGCAAGTTGCGCTAGCAGCGGCAACTGGGATGATGAGCTGACCTAGCTTTTTTGTTGTCTTAAAAACGCCCTGATTGATTGTAAAGCCATGATTCAGCAGCAAACCCTTCTCAATGTTGCCGACAACAGCGGCGCTCGTAAATTAATGTGCCTGCGCGTCCTCGGCAAGGGAAACACTGCCTATGCTGGCATAGGCGATGTCATCGTCGCCGTGGTCAAAGACGCCCTGCCCAACATGGCCGTAAAAAAGTCAGACGTAGTGCAAGCCGTCGTCGTCCGTACCCGGCACACCCTGCGCCGCGATAGCGGCATGAGTATTCGTTTTGACGATAATGCCGCCGTCATCATCAACAAAGATGGCAATCCGAGAGGAACGCGGGTTTTTGGCCCCGTTGCTCGCGAGTTGCGCGATAAAAACTTCACTAAAATTGTTTCCCTCGCCCCGGAGGTATTGTAGATGCCTAAGCAATCTCAGGCCATGCGGCAACAGCGTCCCCAATCCCAGCCCGTTCAGCGCTACCGCATGCACGTCAAAAAAGGCGACACGGTGCAAATCATTGCCGGTCGGGATAAGGGAAAAGTCGGCGAAATTCTGGAATCCCTCCCGAAGTTGAGCAAAGTTGTGGTTAAAGGGGTTAACGTCAGAACCAAACATGTGAAACCCCGCCAAGAAGGGGAATCAGGTCAAATTATTACCTTTGAAGCCCCCATTCACAGCTCCAACGTCATGCACTACTCCCAGAAACAGAAAGTTGCCAGCCGCATTTGTTACACCTACACCGAAGATGGGCGTAAAGTCCGCATGCTCAAAAAAACCGGTGAAATCATCGATTAAAGCCAAGTTAACCGCCAAAAGTTTTCCATTACGCTCAGCTCCTGACTAAGTCCAGGAAAAGGAAAGACCAATGACCCAACGACTGAAAAATCTCTACGAAGAGACCATTGTTCCCAAGCTGAAAGAACAGTTTGGCTACACCAATATCCACCAAGTCCCCAAAGTAGTCAAAGTGACTGTCAATCGGGGACTAGGCGAAGCTTCCCAAAACGCGAAAGCGCTGGAATCCTCCCTCAAAGAACTGGCCACCATTACCGGACAAAAACCCGTAGTTACCCGCGCCAAAAAAGCGATCGCCGGTTTCAAAATCCGGGAAGGCATGCCCGTGGGCATCATGGTCACCCTGCGATCGCAGCGGATGTATGCCTTTCTCGATCGCCTGATCAACTTGGCCCTGCCCCGCATTCGGGACTTTCGCGGCATCAGCCCCAAAAGTTTTGACGGGCGCGGCAACTATAGTCTAGGCGTTCGCGAACAGCTCATTTTTCCCGAAATTGACTACGACAGCATTGAGCAGATCCGAGGCATGGACATTGCCATTGTGACCACTGCCACCACCGACGAAGAAGGTCGAGCCTTGCTTAAAGCTATGGGCATGCCCTTCCGTGAGTCCTAACCTTACCGCTTTTAGGAGGAAATAGAGGCAAGAATGTCATCTACTGATACCATTTCCGACATGCTGACTCGCATCCGTAATGCTTGTCTCGTGCGCCATCCCACCGTTGCAGTTCCCAGCACCCGCATGACCCGCAGCATTGCTCAGGTCTTGAAAGAAGAGGGCTTTATTGTCGATTATGAGGAAACTGGCGAAGGCATCAAGCGTCAACTGCGGATTGCCCTCAAATACAAAGGTCGCACCCGCCAGCCCATTATCAAAACCCTCAAGCGAGTCAGCAAGCCCGGACTGCGCGTTTACTCCAATCGCAAAGACCTCCCCCGCGTCCTCGGTGGCATCGGCATTGCCATTATTTCCACCTCCAAAGGCATCATGACCGATCGCGAAGCCCGACGCCAAAATGTGGGCGGGGAAGTCCTCTGTTACATTTGGTAGTCCAATAAGTGGGACGCCTCCCGCCGCGTCGCCCAGGAGAAAATAACTATGTCTCGTATTGGTAAACGTCCGATTGCTATCCCTGCTAAAGTAACCGTTGACATCGACGGGCAGCAGGTCACCGTTAAAGGCCCCAAAGGCACCCTCGCACGGGAATTTCCCCCCTTGATTGCGATCGCCAAAGACAGCGATAACACCTTACGCATTCAGCGGGTCAACGAATCCCGCCCCGCCCGCCAACTCCACGGTTTGTGCCGCACCCTGGTTGCCAACATGGTTGAAGGCGTTTCCCAGGGATTTCAAAAACGCCTGCAAATCCAAGGCGTCGGCTACCGAGCCCAGGCCCAGGGCGATAAATTAACCCTTAATGTCGGTTACAGCAAACCCGTTGAGATGACCATGCCCAGCGGCATTGAGGTCGCGGTGGAAAAAAACACCGAATTGACCATTAGCGGCATTGACAAAGAAGCCGTTGGCAACATCGCCGCCAAGATTCGCGACGTCCGTCCCCCCGAACCCTATAAAGGCAAGGGCATTCGTTACCTAGGGGAAGCTGTTAGAAGAAAAGCTGGTAAAACCGGGAAAAAATAGCCATGAAGCCCTCTCGTCAACAACTCACTCAGCGCCGCCACCGCCGCATCCGCAGCAAGGTCAGCGGCACCCCCGATCGCCCTCGCCTGTCGGTGTTTCGTTCCAACCGTCACATCTATGCCCAGGTCATCGACGACGATGCCAAGCACACCCTAGCGGCGGCCTCCACCCTCGATCCCGACCTCAAACCAGGGCTGGGTTCTACCTCCACCTGCGATGC
>JAAUTE010000057.1 GCA_012031815.1 Chloroflexaceae bacterium | reverse complement strand
CAAGCGAAAACAAAACGCCAAAAAGCTCCAGCAATCCCCCTGTCTAAGCTGTCGCTTTTTAGCAATAATCCTTACCTTAAATGCACCGTTCATCCGACTCAAGCTTTGACCCAAGAGGCGAATCAATGTCCCGATTATTGGTCGCAAACCAGCGATAAATTTACGGCATCTCTTCCAGAAAAAGAGCGTTGACCAATTTCCCTGCTCAGAAATTGTAAATGGTTTTGGCTTGGGACTGTTGGTGGTGCTGTTGGGCGATCGCTAATTCGCGATCCAGTTCGCCCAGGTAGTTTCCAACGGTTTCAACAAGGAAGGCAATTTGCTCGTGATTGACCGGGAGAAGCTTGGCCAAGGCTTGGCTCTCTCGATAATGGGTCTGTAGGTGAAGGCGCAGTTCTTCGGTAGCGGTTTGGTAGTGGTTGAACTCTTGGATAGCCTGTTGGAGCCGTTCTTGCAGAGATTCATATTCCTGTTGCTGTTGCTCTAGGTCTGAGAGTACGGTGGTGATTGCCCCGCCCAGGCGAGCGCGCTGGATCTTTTTTAGGGTCACCAACTGGGCAGCAGAGCGGGCGATTTGGGAAGAGAGCAAAAACCGCTGGGAGCGTAACTGCTCAATTTCTGTTTGGAGGCGGTTTTGCTGGTGCTGGAGGTCTTTAACCTGCTCGTCAAGCTGTTTTTTTTCCTGGTGAAGCTGGGAGAGAATCTGGTGCTGCGGCTGTAAAAATTGGGCTTGGCTGGCAATTTGTTGGCGAAACTCTCCCAGATTAACCCCGGAAAGCTCAGCCTGCCATTGCTGTAATTGGTCGGCTTGGGCCTGCAATTGCCGCAGTTCCTGGGCTTCCTGGCGCAGACGCTCGCTTTGAGCCAGCATCATCGAAGTCTGCTCGACTAGGGCGCGGCGGGATTGCAAAATTTGGTTGAGTTGCTCAGTGTTTTCCCCGGATTTGACCCGCTAAGGCTTGGGGCAACGGCAGGCGATCCAGCAGCGGCAGCCACTTTTGCCAAAGCTGAAGTTGGGCCTGCTGGGTCTGCACGAAGGCGATCGCCCAGGCATCGAGGGTATCGGGATCGTTTTGGGCCACGGCCAGCAACACCGATTCGGGAAAGACCGCTTCCCACAACTCCCCCACCCCCTTGAGACAGAACAAAGGGTAACTCCACCGTCTCAAACTGAATCAAGGATTCCGCTTGTCTAAGGGCATCAAGGTAGGCTTGCAGGCGATTGAGAACAGGCGAAATAGACATAAAAAAGGGAAATAGTCCAGGGAATTGACCCAGCGGCAGTTTAGGGCCCGTCTGGTTTTAGCCTAACCTCACCAGACTCACTTAAAACAAATCCGGGGAACATTTGGGCGATAAGGTTGCCGAGTTCGTATTCTAAGCGCGCGGCCGAGTTAATTTCTTCAATTACTAAATAAGCAACCTGGGAGGCATCCACCCGCATTCCCACTCGGTATTGGGCGCTAGGGGAGAAGTTGGGCAAGCTCACCTGCTCCGGCGTGAACTGCTTGAATCGCTTGCCCCTAGTGCGGGGATCGACCCAAATGGGCACGGGAAAGCTGGCTTGCCAAGCCACCAAGGGCTGATGGTAGAAGCGGGGCAACTCCAGTTGGTTTAGCCCTGTGCCGCCAGGAATGAGGGTGACGGCTTCTTCTTGAATTTCCAGGTGGGCTTCGCCCTGGGCGGGAGCGATCGCAATTTCGCGATTGATGGTGATGCCGAGGGTGTGGACGTAGCGTTCGGTGGGGTCGATTAAACCGTTGGCGATCAGACATGCGCCGTAGGAAATGGCGTAGGTGCTGCTCACCAGGTTAAAACGGCGGTAGCGGGGATCGCTCTCCTCCATGGCCAGGGCTTCCAAAATTGCCCGCTGCACCAGGGGAAATTGGGAAAAACCGCCCACCAGAAACAGGCGATCGATGGTTTCCTGGTTGTGCTCAAGCCAGGCCTGGATGCGAGCCATGACCTCCCCGATGGTCTGGGCAATTTCCGCAAAAGCCTGGCGCACCTCCCCAAAACTGACCCCATAGCCCCCCGCAAAAATATAGGCGATTTGTTCGGTGTAGGCATCGGGAAGTTTGAGATAATTGGCAAATTTTTTCAGCATTTTGGGATGGGTAGCCAGTTTGACCAGCTCAAATTCCCGGAGCAGCCGCAGAAATTCGGGATCGTTCTCCTCCAGGGGCTGGCCGTGTTTTTTAGCCCAGGCAAGCTGCACGCAGCGGCGATCGAAGGCCACGCCAGCGGAAGCCAGTCCTTCCCCCTGTCCGTCGAAATAGAGGACTTCCACCTTTTGATTGCCGTGGAGGCGGCAAAGGCTGACATCGAAGGTTCCCCCACCCATGTCACATACCAGTAAATTGCCGCAGAACGGGCCTTCCTGGGCGTCCTGGCTGTGGTTGGTGATTTCCCAGGCGTAGTAAGCGGCGGCGGCCACCGGTTCGCTAATCAGTTGGACGAGGGGCAGGCCCAATTCCCGGATGAGCTTCTGCAAGCGTGACCGACCCAGATTATAGATGTCGCGCTGCCAAATTTCGGGGACGGAGACGACCAGGGCGGCAATTTCCCCCCGTTCGCTGCAAAAGCTGTAGGGATTGTCGCTGCTCACCAGCAGTTCGTGGAGGTAGTCCGCCGTCACGCTCATGGGCGATCGCGGCGGGGTAAAGAAGCGCTCAAAATTCCCCTCCGGCAGGGGCAGGCGCATTTTAAAGTTGGCGTAATGTTGGGCGGCAGGATGATTGACGGCGGTGGTGCGCGCTGCTGTCCCAATCTCCACAATTTCGCCATCGTAGGCCACAAAGGAGGGCACATATTCTTCCTGCTGGCCGGGGGTGCCATAGCGGAAAGCCACCAGCCGCTCGCCCTCTAAGTAGGAAATGATCGAGTTGGTTGTCCCGAAATCGAGGCCAATTTTATAGCTGGTCATAGGGGGGCTGCACAGGCTGCATTTTTCATTCTATGACGCTGGAACCCTGATTCATTAGGCCGCTGTTGGAATTGCTTGGGATTTAGCCGCTAATAATCAGTGAAGATATCCTTTGAGGGTCAGCCAAGATCCTGCAAGGGCTGGCCCAGGGCAGCCAGATTGACCGCCCGACCGGCGATCGCCAAATACACCTCATCGGCGATCGCGCCAATTTGTTGGGTCAGCTCCCCCAGGCGATCGCGAAATTGTCGGCCGCTGGGGTAAGGGGGAACCACGCCCCACCCGGTCTCCTCTGCCACCAAAATTAACTGATTGGGCGAAATTTGCAGATTTTTTAGCAATTGAACGCTGAATTCCTCCCAATCTTGATCGGCTCGTTCCAAGCAATTGGCTACCCAGGTTCCCAAGGAATCCACCAACAGACATCCCGACGGGGCCTGGGCGATCGCCTCCGGTAACCGCTCCGGGACTTCCAATAACTGCCAACTGGCCGGGCGGCGTCGGCGGTGGCGCTCCAGACGCGCCTGCCATTCCGGGTCATCTGGGTTAGATTGGGCCGTTGCAATATAGGTAACGGGAAGTTGTGTGTCACGGGCGAGCCGTTCGGCCCAGGCACTCTTGCCGGAGCGCGCCGCCCGGTCACCAGGGTAATTTTCCTAGCAGTTTCCAACAGATAAGCCATTACAATGATTTGCAGTTAACGATAAATCTGCCAGTGACTGTTGCGGCAGCCACTCAACGCCAAACCCGGTATTAATCTGCACTGTTTTGGATTTGAAGCGCATGCAAGAGAAAATCCCTGTCTCGGTATTGATCCCGGCTAAAAACGAAGAGCTAAACCTGCCCGCCTGTCTAGAAAGCGTGGCCAGAGCCGATGAAATCTTTGTCGTTGACTCCCAAAGCCAAGACCGCTCCGTTGCCATCACCGAAAACTTTGGGGCCAAGGTAATCCAGTTTTACTTTAATGGTCGCTGGCCCAAAAAGAAAAATTAGGTCTCTCGACAACTTGCCCTTCCGCAATGACTGGGTACTGATCGTTGATTGTGACGAGCGCATCCCCTCCGAACTCTGGGACGAAATTGCGATCGCCATTCAAAATCCCGATTACAAGGGCTATTACCTGAACCGGCGGGTCTTTTTTCTGGGAAAATGGATTCGCTACGGCGGCAAATACCCCGATTGGAACCTGCGGCTGTTCCGCCACAAGCTAGGGCGCTACGAAAATTTAAACACGGAAGATATTCCCAATACGGGCGATAACGAAGTTCACGAGCATGTCATCCTTCAGGGCCAGGTCGGCCACCTCAAAAACGACATGCTGCACATTGATTTTCGCGACATCTACCACTGGCTGGAGCGCCACAACCGTTATTCCAACTGGGAAGCTCGCGTTTATTACAATTTACTAACCGGTCAAGGCCAACAGGGCACTATTGGCGCAAAATTCTTTGGCGATTCCGTGCAGCGCAAGCGCTTTCTCAAAAAAATCTGGGTGCGCCTTCCCTTCAAACCCTGGATTCGCTTTGTGCTGTTCTACATCCTGCGGCTCGGTTTTCTAGATGGCAGGGCCGGATATATTTACGCCAGACTTTTGAGTCAATACGAATACCAAATTGGGGTAAAACTCTACGAACTGCGCCAGTTTGGGGGCAAGCTCAACCAGCCTAACCCCGCCCCCAGGCCCCAGCCCGCCCTGGGGGAACGAGTGTCCCATCCCTCTGCGACCCTCTAGCGATGTTTCCCTGGCTCCAGCAATGAAACTCCCTGAATCTCCCGCTGTTAGCGATCGCCCCTGGATCGATTTGCGCCGCTACGACCAATCCTGGTTCGATCGGGGCCGGCCTGGCTGGTTCAATTTTGCTGTGGTGGTTTGTGCAAGCCGTCACCTTTCCCTTGACGCCCCATTTTCTCCACGGCGCTCGCTCTGCTATCCTGCGAGCCGTTGGTGCCAAGATTGGAGTTGGGGTCAAAATTCGCCCTACAGCTCGCTTCACCTACCCTTGGAAGGTAGAAATTGGGGACTATAGCTGGATTGGGGACGATGTGGTCTTCTACAGCCTGGATCGCATTGTGGTGGGGGAACACTGCGTCATTTCCCAGGAATGTTATCTGTGTACTGGCAGCCACGACCTCACAAATCCCGCCTTTAATTTAAAAACTGCCCCCATTCAGGTGGGTAACGGGGTCTGGATTGCGGCGGACTGTTTTATCGGGCCCGGGGTCATCATTGGGGCCAATGCGGCGATCGGGGCCCGCAGCAGTGTTTTCAAACCCGTGGCGGCAGGTCGCGTGGCCTGGGGCAGCCCCTGTCAAGACCGCTATGCCAGGGAAATGACTGGGCCATAAGACCTTAAACCCCCTGTCATTACGATTTATCGTTACAACCTCAACAGCAGCCCGCGCTATGTCCAGTCGATCCCAGGTCAGGCCCAGCTCTTTTCTGGCAGTGGAGCAAATGCGATAGCTTTTGCCATTCCCCAGGCGGCCGAACAGAATTTTTTGAACTGGCTTGGCGCAAGGCTGCCTATTAGCATTCACAAGCAAGCTGCCGTAATCATCCCTAACTTTAGTATTACCCAGATGTCTTCCCAGCTCTATCACAAAATTCAACAATTCTATGATGCTTCAAGCCTACTTTGGGAGCAAACCTGGGGCGAACATATGCATCATGGGTACTATGGGCCGTCGGGAACTTACCGCCTGAACCGCCGCCAAGCCCAAATCGAGCTGGTGGAAGCCCTGTTGAGCTGGGCTGGGGTGAGCCGGGCTGCCTGTTTGGTGGATGTGGGCTGCGGGATTGGGGGCAGTACGTTGTATTTAGCCGAAAAATTCACCGCCAAGGGGATTGGAATTACCCTGTCTCCTGTCCAGTCCGGCCGGGCTGAGCAGCGGGCAGTAGCAGCGGGACTGGCGGGGCTGGTTCGGTTTGAGGTGGCAGATGCCCTCGCCATGCCCTTTGCCCCAAATAGTTTCGATTTGGTTTGGTCTTTGGAGAGCGGCGAACACATGCCAGATAAGGCTCGGTTTTTGCAGGAGTGTTTCCGCGTTCTCAAACCAGGGGGCACGCTGGTGATGGCAACCTGGTGTCACCGAGGAACCGATTCTTGGGCGGGGGAGCTAACGTCTTCGGAAAAAGAACATTTAGCGGCAATTTATCAGGTGTATTGTTTGCCTTACGTAATTTCTCTGGGGGAGTACGAGCAGATTGCCCGCGACTGCGGGTTTCTAGCCTTGGGGACGGCGGATTGGTCGGCGGCGGTGGCTCCTTTTTGGCAGGCGGTGATGGATTCTGCCTGGGAATTGCCGACATTTCTGGGAATCTTGCAGTCTGGCCCCGAAACGCTCCGAGGGGCGCTGGCCTTGGATTTAATGCGTCGGGGTTACGAGCGGGGGCTGATCCGTTTTGGCCTGTTGCGGGGAACCAAGGCGTAACGGGCGCGATCGCCTGCCCCAACCAATTTTCTAACTAAGAGAGCAGGTAATTTCGCAAGTTAGGCTTCAATTTTGGCTAAGGCTTCGCTTAAAATCCGCAAAATGCCCTCAAATTTTCCCTGGGAATTCGTAATACTTACAGACAAGATTAACTTGGGTTTTCTCGTCCCACGGATAGTAGGTGTTGACGCACCAAATATTCAAACTGATACAAACAAGCTAGGGTGAGAAAACGGACTAAGGTTGTAAAAGTAAAAAAGTAGCGAATTTCATCCCACCATCCTAGCAACTGTGAAAAAGCGGTCATGGGTGAAAAACAATGGCGTTAGCCGCCGTACTGACCAACATCGCCAGGGCGATCGCGCTCCAGCCAAACCAGCCTTCCCACCAGCTAATTAAACCCGGTAAAATTCCCCGGACGGGTTCCCCACCAGGGATGGGAGTTTTGGGAGAAAATCGCTCTAAAATTAGGTGCAAAAAGTGGTGGGCGATCGCCACGATGGCGATGGGGGAAAGCAAGGCTGCAAAGTACAAAAGAACCTGCAATTTAGATGGTAAGGTAACCAGAGAATTGCTAAACAGAAAAATAAAGCGCAGTAAAATTTCTAGCCCCCGCCACAGCAAAATGATCAGGAGCGCACTCATCCAGGCGTTGAGATTTGGTATCCAGGTAAGCCAGTTACGCATAAGTTCGCAGATAAGCTAATTGAAGGATTTTTCGTGAAAGGCTTGATACCCTGTTGGACATTCCAGCTTGAGTGCTTTGCGTCTCGGTGTTGAAGGCTCTGAGACCGCTGCTATTTCACTTTTACATAAAATCGCTGTTAAATAAAAAAGAACTTTTGCGCCCAAATGCTGCTCCCGTATAAGTTTTAAAGGATTTATCGACCGGAGTTGCTTTTAAGGAAAGTTGGGTTCCTTCAATGACTTCCAAATCGATAATATAAACTTTTTGTTCGGCCGGTAATTTTAGGGATAGCTCCTTAAAGTTAGTGGTAAATTCATTCCTCTCCAGGAAATAGTCCATTTCCGCATTCATCAGTTCGACCAGCAAGGTTTCTGTGTCTGTTTGAGTCTTGATTTTTTCAGATTCAAAAAAGCTACAGGTTGTTGCCACGAGCCAACAGCCAATAGAAAGAGCCGAAATTATCAGATATCGTCCCATTTTTTGCCAGAGAAATTAATTGGCGATCGCCAGACTTGAGAAACGGGAGATAGCCCATCCCGGCAGCGGCTCCGAGAATTATGGCAATTGCTAGCCAGTAAGCAATTTTGATAAGAGCGACGACGACAACGATTAAACCGATCAATTTGGTGATATTAGCGGCGCGTTTTGAGAAAATTTGCCAGCGACCGGGTGGGAGACTTGTTCTGTTGTTGGGTGCAAAGGAGCCGCTTTCTCCTTCTGATTGGTGGGATCGCTCTGTCCGTAAACCTCCCTTTCCAGTTCTCGCTGCCGGAGTTCTTTATTGCTGCTCAAGTTTCTTCTACAAACATCTGCCTTACTCGCTCAATCGTAAAAATACTAATATCCAACGCCTTGCCAATAGCTTGAGCTTTCCACCCTCCTCTTGGCTAGTTTATGTCGGCTTTTAGCAGGATTCCAGCGTTATTTATTCTATAAACAGAATTTTTGCCTTTTGCCGTCAATCTCTCATTAGCTTTCAGATGAACATGGACTAGCCCTTAGGACAGAACCTCAAAGGATTCAACTTCCAAAATCGGGCCAATCATGGCAAAAGACAGGGCATCCTCACGAATATGACCCTTAACTTTCACTTGTCCCCGGGCTTGACGTAAAGACTCCGGAGCCTCCTTAAGTTCGTAGATCTGACCGTCCTCGGCGGCGATCGCCCAGGCTCCCGCCCCCAAATTCTGATATTCAATGCGCCCTGTAACTGTAATACTCATGATTGACTTGGCAAAAGTGAATCTAATAGGTTACTGTCTCTCAGTGTAGGGGATTCTAGCGGCGATCGCTGTTGTTGTCTCCTTGAGGCGAAGTTGTTAAACTTCTATACACAAACCCTGAGCGACAGTAAATTTTCCGTAGCAACTAAGGAAGACAATTCTAAAAAAGTAGCTATCATAATTGAAAGTTTACTTCATCTGTCCCCAGCGTTAGAAGAATTGTTTTATGTCTGAACTTTTCCGTGTCGCTTTTGGTTGGGCTGAAGTTATTAGCAAAGGAATTGCTCCCGTTGCCCTCAGCGTTCTCCTGGTTCCGGCGGTAAGCTCTCCCGCCCGCTCCGACATCCAAGACAGTCCTAAGGCCGTTATTGATGAAGTTTGGCAGATTGTAAACAACGAATATGTAGATGGCAACTTCAATCAGGTCGATTGGCAAAAAACGCGCCAGGAACTCCTAGGTCGGGAATACAGCGACTCTCAAGAAGCTTACAGGGCGATTCGACAAGCTTTAAAAAACCTTGGCGATCCCTACACCCGCTTTTTGACCCCCGCTCAATTTAAGGATTTAACCAGTAAAACCTCTGGGGAACTGACTGGCGTGGGTTTGCGCCTGGCCATCGAACGGCACTCCAGCATTCTCACTGTGGTGGAATCCCTGGAAAACTCCCCGGCAACCAAAGCTGGCATCAAGGCGGGCGACAAAATCACGCGCATTAACGGCAAGCCCACCGCCTTGATGACCCTGGAGCAAGCCACCAGCGAAATTGAAGGAGATGTGGGCACGGATGTCAGCCTAGAAGTAAACCGCCAGGGACGGGGGGTGTTTGAGGTCGTTTTGACCCGCGCTCAAATTGAAGTTCCCTCCGTCGCCTTCCAGCTCAAGCAGGAGGGGCCCCTCAAGGTCGGCTACATCAAGCTGGATGAATTTAGCTCCCACGCACCGAGCAAATGGAAAAGGCGATCGCCCAATTAACCCAGGAGCAGGCCCAGGGGTTTGTGCTGGACTTGCGGGGCAATCCGGGGGGCTTGCTGTTTGCCAGCATTGATATTGCCCGCTTGTTTATGCCAGCGGGAACCATCGTTCGCACCGTAGACCGGGAAGTCCACGACCAAAAATATTGGGCCAATAACACCGCCCAGACCAAACTGCCGCTAATTGTGTTGATTGACGAAGATTCAGCCAGTGCCAGTGAAATCCTGGCGGCGGCACTGCAAGAAAATGACCGGGCGCTGCTGGTGGGGACGCAGACCTTTGGCAAGGGCACGGTGCAGTCGGTGCATTCTCTTTCCGACGGATCGGGACTGGCGGTAACGGTGGCTCGCTACTATCCGCCCAGCGGCACCGACATTAATAAGCGAGGGGTTGCCCCTAACGTGCAGGTCGCCTTAACACCTCAGCAACAGTTTCGCTTGCAGACGGATACCACCCAGCGAGGGACGTTTTCCGGCGATCCTCAATATGCCAGGGCCGTAGCGCTGTTAAACAATGCCATAACCCAAAGAAACACCGGTGAGGCCGCCCAGTTACGCTAAAAGCTCCGCCAAAATACTTGCCCAGCAGCAGTCGTTAGGATGCGCTGCTTTTTTCCTTGCCATCAAGGGTTCTTTTTTGGGCACGCTTATGGGAACTGGATGCCTAGGCGGTTTTCCTAGGCGGTAGCCGAGTTGAGATCGCTATTCAGCGGTTCGCCCGTGGGTAGCTCCAGACAGTAGCCTGCGCCGTAGACGGTTTTGATGTAGCGGGGATGGCGGGGGTCGGGTTCGAGTTTGGTACGCAGGTGGCGGATGTGGACGCGAATAGTTTCAATGTCATCATCTGGGTCGTAACCCCAGACTTCTTTGAGGATTTCGCTGGGGGAGACGGTCTGGCCGTGGCGTTGGAGCAGGCAGTGGAGCAACTCAAATTCCAGGTGGGTTAATTTAACGGTGCGGACAAACCAAATCGCTTCAAATCGCTCTGGAATTAGGGTCAGGGGGCCGTAGTTGAGGATCTCAGAATGTTTTGCGGCTTGGGGAATGCGATCGGTACGGCGCAGCAGGGCCCGCACCCGGGCCAACATTTCTTCTACTTCAAAGGGTTTAGTTAAGTAATCGTCGGCCCCGGCGTTAAATCCTTCCACCTTGTCCTGGGTCTGACCTAGGGCGGTGAGCATCAAGACGGGGATGTCAGCGGTTCGCTCATCTCGCCGCAGGCGCTGGCATACGGTAAAACCATCTACCCGCGGCAGCATCAAGTCGAGCATGATCAGATCGGGCTGTAGCTGAACCGCTAGGGCTTGCCCTTTGATGCCGTCTGGTGCCTGATTGACATCGTAGCCCGCCATCTCTAGGTTTATCGAGACAGTTCCGCGATCGCGCGTCGTCGTCGATTACGAGTATTCTAGGCATTACGTTAAATAGGATTTTGTCTGAGTTTTCGTGACAGTTTACTAAAAACTCGATCGAAAGATGAAGATTGCTGTATTGATTATAAACGTGGATGTTAGCTAATTCCTTCGGGATTTGCCTTAAGCCAGCGATAGCAGAGGTTGGGCAGGCTGATACTAATATTTCTGGAAGACTTCAGCGACTATCCTTGGAGAATTTTGGGCTGGTTCCTGGAAATCAGGACGGAACGGATGAAATCAGCAGAACGTCAAGGTTTTTTTCGTCCTCCTGGGGAAAGAACCCTGTCATCGATTGTTAACGGTTTTGGGGATTCTGGGTGCTGGTTGGCTCAAGGGCACATTCCTCTAGCAGGCAGGAAATCTCCCAAGACTAGCGAAATCTGCGACCAATGGCGACTGAATTCCTCCGTTAGTTTGTTTTCCAAGGAAACCCCTGGCAATGAAACGAAAACGAATTAGAATTTATTTGCAATCAGAGTAGGGGCTGAGGTTTGGGGTTGCTACTGGTTCTGAATTGGCGATCGCGATTTTGCTGGAGTAATCTTGCTTGAATCAAATCTGCTCTGTTGCGTAGAATTTTTAGTAAGACATTAATCTCTAAAAATTGTTTGCAATCATGGTTTTTCAACATGCTCTGCTCACGCGCTTTAATACAGATTGGTTTCTTTCTAAGAGCCGGTCGCAGCAGGAGCGGAACAGCGCCGAGTTTCTGGAGCATCGTTTTCGTATTTTTGAAAAAACTTGTTTGCCTTCAGTCAACGCCCAATCCAACCTCAATTTCTTTTGGTTGCTTCTTTTAGATGCAGGATTGCCAGAGGGATTTAGAGAGCGAATAGCCCACTATTCCTCGGCTTCTAGGGTAAAAATCCATCCTGTTTACATCGAAGATCGGTCTGTCTTTTTACCTAGGCTTAAACAGGCGATCGCCGCTAAAATCGTTCCTGAAACCCGCTTTTTAATCAGTACCAATCTGGACAGTGACGATGCGATCGCCAGGAATTTCATTGCCAGGGTTCAGGAGCAGTTTCGAGAGCAGAAACTGGAGTTTGTCAACTTTCTATTTGGCTATCTTTACCGGATGCAGGAGCAGAAACTTTACCTGAGAGAATGGCGAACGGCTCCCTGTTATACCCTCATTGAAAGCATTGATGGTTTTAAGACTGTATTGAAATATGGACATACGAGTATCACTCGGTTTAACCACTGCCAGATCGCAACCGAACCCCTGTGGTTGATGACCGTTCACGGTCAAAACGTCAAGACGCAATTTGATGTTAGCGCCGCCTGGCAACCCCTCAATCGCCTCGGCGATCGCTTCCAGGTTGAGCTAGATCTTCCCCAAAAAAGGGCCGCCCAATCCCTGGGAGAAATGTGGCAGGAAATTGGACAAGTCCTGACCAGCCCCTGGCCCAGCGACACGCCCAAGGTCAAAACCAAAAAAATTCTCAACATTCTTTCGCCTCCGCTCCTGCAACTGGCAACGGGGAAACGCAATCGCATTTTCTCGCGATCGCAACATCTGTCGCTGCTCCCGCGAGTGCGGTGAAAACCCTTGGGGCTGAGTTGTTTAAAATATTCTTAAAGATGAAAATTTTATGGAGAAGCTCCAGCAGACATGGCAATTTTGCGCTTTGAAGACGGAACCACCTACACCCAGCCTGAAACCATCGCCCGCCATCTCACCCCCCTCGGCGTCCAGCTCAATCGCTGGCCCATCGGTGACCATCCCCAAATACGACAGCTCTTGGCCCAGGCTGCGATCGCTGAGGCCGATGGAGAAATCGTCTTGCAGGCGGTGGATTGCTATTTTGAGGAACTGCAAGCTAGAGAAGGCTACCAAAGTCGCGATTTAATCGTATTGCACCCGAAAACCCCCAACCTAGACCAATTATTGTCCAAATTCAATGCCCCCCACCAGCATGACGATGACGAAGTACGCTACATTCTCGACGGGGAAGGCATTTTCGGTTTTGTTGGCAACGGCGGCAGCCAACTGGAACTAACCATCCAGCCAGAAGAATACATTAAGGTTCCAGCCGGGGCCGAACATTGGTTTCGCCTAAGTGAAACCCGTCGCGTTAAAGCCGTTCGTTACTTTACCAATACCCAAGGTTGGGTTCCCCACTACACCGACACCAAAATCCGCCTCACTACCGCCGCGATCGCGTTTGAGCTAGCCGGTTAACCGCTCAGGAAGGATAGCCACTCTTGCCTGAGCTGGTCGGGCGGGCATTATCCGGTAGAATTGATTTTGGTGGCTTTGGCTGCAAAACTTTCTTCTACCCAAGCGATTGCCAGATTTTCCCTTTATGCACCCCCCTTCCTCCCAATCGCTCCAAATCTTTCTTGACGTTGCCAGTGAGGCTGCCCAAGCTGCCGGAGGCATTTTGCGCGATCGCTGGGGCCAGCTCCAATCCATTGAAGAAAAAGGCCGGGCCGGTGATTTGGTGACAGAAGCCGATAAAGAGGCTGAGACAGCGATTTTAGCAATTCTGGAGCGGCATTTTCCCGACCACGCTTTCCTCGCAGAAGAATCTGGCTTGCTCGCCCAACCCCGCAGCGACTACCTTTGGGCCATCGATCCCCTGGACGGCACCACCAACTACGCCCACGGCTACGCGATCGCCGCCGTATCCATTGGCCTGCTCTTTGACGGCCAGCCCTGGGTTGGCGTAGTTTACAATCCCTTCACAAACGAACTGTTTCGCGCCGCCAAAGGTCTAGGCGCAACCTGCGATCGCCGACCCCTGCAAGTATCTGCCACCCTCAATTTAGGGCAGAGTCTTTTAGTAACGGGTTTTGCCTACGATCGCCGTGAAACCACCGATAACAACTACGCTGAGTTCTGTTACCTGACCCATTTAACCCAAGGCGTGCGCCGTAGCGGTTCGGCAGCCCTGGATTTGGCCTCAGTGGCGGCGGGTCGTTTGGATGGCTACTGGGAAAGGGGATTGAGCCTTTGGGACATAGCCGCCGGGATCGTTTTGGTTCAAGAAGCGGGCGGTCTAGTCAGCGCTTACGACGGCAGCGCCTTTAAACTGGAATCAGGGCGAATTCTCGCCACCAATGGCAAAATTCATCAATCCCTTAGTCAGGCACTGCAAAAAACGGCCCTCCTGCCCTGGAGTCCCATCTTACCTTGAGGGCCGATTTTGTTCCTCCCTCCTCCTCTTTCACTATCTCTTACCAAACGGCTTGCAGCCCGGCTCAGGGTCTATTACAGGTGAGTTTTGCCGCAATCACTGATTAATCTTGTTCAAAAACTCAGCGAAATCCCTGGACGCATTCTTCATTTAAGCTTTATCTTAAAAAGTATAAGAGAATCGGCAACACCAAGGCTCATCCCTAGGTAAGGCGTTCGATAGCCTGAATTGTTAGCCGCATTTCTTTTTTTTAACATAGGCGTAATGGCATGAATTTAAGAATTAAATTTGGTCTGTTTAAATTTGACCTTACTGATTATTACGCGATCTTAGGGATTCCTGTCGGGGCCGATCCTAAAGCCATTCGCGAGCGATACTATCGAATTGCTCGTATACTACATCCAGACACCTGCAAAGTGGAAGCCAGCTACAAACGCCAAGCGAACCAGTTGCTTTCCCGCTGGATTAATCCATCTTACAAACTGCTGGGTAAAGAAAAAACCCGCACGGAATACCAAACCCTGCTAGCTCAACTGAGTCAGCGCTTAGCGGGAGAAGAAGAGAGTAAGATTACCCTCGGAAGCGATATTGGGCGGGAATTGTCCCGATCGGGTCACAACCTGGAAGCAGCTTACCAAAAGCTCTACCAGTCCATTGCGGCGGATCAGTATGATGCCGTTGACCGCCTAGAGTTGGTTGTTAGCAAAATTGCCCAGCTTAGCGAGCTAAACCTGATTTATTTGCTTTTAAAACATAAAAAAGACGACAAATCGCCGTCTCGTCCCCAGTCCGTTGCCTCTCCCGCCATACCTCCCTCAGCTCAGCAAAACCCTCCGGACAAAACCTCTCCAGCTAAAGCGGCAGCGACTGCCACAAAAACGGAGGATTCTCCCACTGCGGGGTATTTGCGCCGCGCTCAAAAATATTTAGAGCTTAATCAACCTTCCCAGGCGGTTTTAGAGTTGCGCGATGCGCTCAAAATCGATCCCAACAACAGTTCTTTTCACGGGTTGATGGGGCTGGCCTACTTGTCTCAAAAGCAGCTTTCGATGGCTAAAGTCCATATCAACAAAGCTTGGCAGTCCAATCCCAAAGATCCCATCGCCAAAAACGCCAAGGAAAAACTCGACAACATTCTCAATGCGATCGCCAAAAAGCAAGGTAAGAAGCCAGAGGACGAGAAGAAACGCTTGAATGATTCGGCGGAGAGCGGCAACAGCGGCATCTTCAAAAGCCTATTTGGGGGTAAGAAAAAGTCGTAGCCGAGCCGGGTATCATGGGACAGTGAATTTTATCAATAGAGGCAGATAGCTGAGTGGTGAGCGTGATCCATCAACCGTTAGCGGGGGCCCGGGATTTACTGCCCCTAGAAGTCGTCCAAAAAGCCTGGATTAACGATCGTTTGCAGGAGGTGTTTGCTCGCTGGGGCTATCAGCGCCTGGTCACCTCCACCCTGGAGCGGTTGGAGACCCTCCAGGCCGGGGGAGCCATCGATCTGGATGCCGTGCTGCAACTGCAAGACCGGGGCGAGGGCTGTTTGGGGTTGCGTCCTGAGCTGACGGCTTCCATTGCCAGAACCGCCGCGACCCGCCTGGACGGAGGGGTGCAGCCCCAACGTTTGTGTTACCGAGCTAATGTGTTTCGCCAGCCCGCTGCGGGCCATCACGGCGGTCAGGTGGAATTTTATCAAGCAGGCGTCGAATTACTGTGCGCTGGCAGCGTGTTAGCCGACGGGGAAATGTTGCTCTTGTTAGGGGACTGCTTAACTCAGCTTGGCTTAAGCCAATGGCAACTGATTTTGGGCGAGGCGGGTTTAACGCGATCGCTCATTGCTGGATTTCCCCCAGAAGTGCGATCGCCTTTGCGCCGCTGCATTGCCCAACTGGATCGCCTGGGGTTGGAGGCACTGCCCTTGAGTCCCCAACTTCAGGCGCGGGCGTTGCGGTTATTCGATCTGCGGGGAGAACCGTCGGCGGTATTAGCGCAATTAGCCGAGTTTGAGCTGGATACAGCCAGTCAGGAGCGGGTACATCGCCTAAAATCTCTACTCGCTCTGATCACAGACTGTAGTTCCGTGCCCCTGTCTCCAATCCTGGATCTGAGTTTGCTGGAAACTTTTGATTACTACACAGGGATTCTGTTTCAGGTGGTGGGCCGCGATCGCCAATGGCGGGTGGTGGGTAAAGGAGGGCGCTACGACCAGCTTTTGGGCATCTACCATCCCCAAGGTGAAAGTGCGCCGGGAATTGGCTTTTCTTTTTATATTGACGACCTTTATAGCTGTTTGCTGGCTGCCGATCGCCTCCCTCAAACCGTGCCGCCCTTGGATTGGTTGGTGATTCCCCGCTCTCCCGATGCCGCGATCGCCGCCTTTAATTACGCCAAGACCCTGAGAGGGGCCCAGCAATTGGTTCGGGTGGAAATTGAGCTACTCGGACGTTCAGAGGCGGAAATTCGCGATTACGCCCGCACTTGTTCCATTCAGCGCCTGGCTTGGATCGCGGCGGACGGTAGCCCGACCCTAGAACAGGTTGCACCGGCTTAGGGTTGCCAAAGTTGCGCCAGCCCCAGCCGTAAAACGCTATCCTACGTAAGGCCCCTTTTCCTCGCGCCCTGTTGGCATGCCTACGTTGAGCAAAGCAGATTTAAATTTCCCCTTAAGCGCTGTTGTCGGCCAAGAAGCGATTAAATTGGCCCTGCTGCTGGCTGCCATCGACCCTGGCATGGGCGGCGTTGCCATTGCCGGCCGTCGGGGAACGGCAAAATCAGTCATGGCCCGAGCCATTCACGCCTTGATTCCCCCCATTGAAGTGGTCAAGGGATCTTTCTGTAACTGCGATCCTACCCAGCCGGACACCTGGGACGAATACACCCGGACGCTTTATCCCGACCCAGCGGCGATCGCCACGAAAGTTGTTGCCGCGCCCTTCTTGCAGATTCCCCTGGGGGTGACGGAAGACCGGCTGCTCGGCTCTGTGGATGTGCAAGAGTCGGTTAAGCGGGGAGAAGCGGTGTTTCAGCCGGGATTGCTGGCTCAGGCTCACCGCGGCGTCCTCTACGTGGATGAACTAAATCTACTGGACGACCAAATTGCCAACCAACTCTTAGCGGTGCTCAGCGAGGGCCGCAACCAGGTAGAGCGGGAAGGCATCAGCATTGTCCATCCCTGCCAGCCTATCCTCATCGCCACCTACAATCCCGAAGAAGGGCCGCTGCGATCGCACCTGCTGGATCGCATTGCCATTGTTTTATCAGCGGATGGGGGTTTTTGTCTTTGGTATCAACGGGTGGCAGGCCGTGGCAGAAGCGATCGCTATACAACTCCCCAAGCCTTCC
>JAAUTE010000056.1 GCA_012031815.1 Chloroflexaceae bacterium | reverse complement strand
GTCTGCTCGGACGTAGCCCCCATCATTACCCCGGAAAAGGGGAAGAATTGCCTTACCCAGACGAATGAAGTCGTTGGGAGCAGTTTGAGGTTGGATACTTTGGGCTTGGAGATAGCGCAAGGCGAGCTGTAGGGCCAGACTGTAGCGCACTTGTTCTCCATCGGCCAGGGAGAGGAGGCCCCGCCGCACCTTACCATCGGCATCCACCACCAAATCCGCAAAACCAATCTGTTCTATAGGGTCTAGCAGGGGGGGGGCTGCCACGGTTTCCCCAACCAGCTTTTCGATGCCCACCAAGTTCGGCGTGGTTTTAAATACCCCCATTAAGGCGTCCCGTCCCGGCTCTACAGGCAAGTCTCGATAAAGATCCAGCCCAATGACCTTGGGTGCGGCGGCTTGAATCTTGCGGACAGCGGCGGCTACAACCCCATCGGGAACGGGCCATTGACCTACTGCCCCCAGGGTCGCTTCGTCAATCTCAATCACCGTCACCCGCTGCACCGAAGCGGGCAAGCTCCGCCAGCGGAAAAAGCGATCGAGCCAATGCCATTCCAACCCCTGCCAAACGCCGCCGAGGCGCAGCAGCAGAATCGGTAAGGTGACGGTCAGTACGATACCCGGTAACCAGCTTCGAGGCAGCCGTTGCTCTGCCAGGGATTGACGGGCCTGCTTGCGGGCGATCGCTAAAATTTCACTCGCTCGTTCCGCATCGGCCAGGGCCGCTTGAACTTGGCGCTTGGCTAGCTCTTGGGAGGCGGCGAGGTATTGATAATCCAGATTGCTCAAGCTTTTGCCCAACCCCCAAGCTAGGGCATGGGTCAAGGACTGGCCCCGCAGCAGGGTGGATTCCGCTTGTTTATTTGAGGCGATCCAGGCGTCAAAGCTGGCTCCGTAGGGCCGCAAGTCGGACAGGCAACACATGATCCATTCGCGGTCAAATACAGCCCGATAAATCGGGTTTTTGACGGTCAGGCGTCCCTGTTGGTTGGTTACCAAACCAGACAGCAGTAGCTCCAACTGTTCCTGGCTGTCGTTAAAAGCGATGGGAGAGCAGGGACTGAGGGGAACTGCCTCGGCGGCTGACCAGATGCGCTCGTAGAGGCTCAACAATCGGCCTGCCCGCTGGTTATCCCGCAACAGCGATCGCGAATAGTCCGCAAATGTTCTGGCTGGTCGTATTGCTCCCATTTGGGGATAATCTCCTCGGTTACCAGGGCATTAATGGTGTCGGCTCCCGCTAGGAGTCCGGGGTTAGGGGCGGCTTCGTAGGCATTGAGCAACAGCCGACAGAGTTTTTGGGTGAGAAAAGGCTGGCCCCCCGTCCAGGCGAGAATGGCCGCCAGGGTCTCCTGGGGATCGCGGGTAATGCCGACTAACCCCCCCAGTAAGGGCTGGGCTTCCTCGCCGGAAAACCCTTCCAAGGCGATCGCCCGACCAATGTTAAAGGGGGTGCGCTGGGTGTCGGCAATCAGATCGGCGGGGGTTGCCACCCCAAACAGGGCAAAGCGTAACTGCTGGTAGCGGGAATTGAGGCTGCGCTGGTTGTAGCAGGAGCGAATCAAAGCAAAAAAATCGCTGGCAGAAAAGGGCAGGCCGAGAACGCTATCGATTTCGTCCAGAAAAATGACAATGGGGGACGGGGACGATTCCCCAACCTCGCCCAACACCACCTGCTCCAGAAATTGCCCCAAGCGCTGCACCGGCGACAGGTCAAGGCGCTCGTTCCACCAACCCTTCAAATTGACGCGAGCGAAGAGATCAAAACCCTGCCACAGTTCTACTGCCAAGCCCTTGTACCACTGATCGGGGGTCGTCGTCTCGCTGCCTAAACGGGTCATGTCAATGGCCACACAGTTAGCTCCCTGCTGCTGTAAGCGAACCATTGTCCGCACCATTAGGCTAGATTTGCCCATTTGTCGGGAATTGAAGACATAGCAAAACTCCCCTTCGCTCAAGGCTTGTCCTAGCTCCACATCGGCTCGTCGCTGGACATAAAAGGGATTGTCGCTAGATAGACTACCGCCAACTTGATAGTGGGTCATTGAAGTGGGGTGGCTGGAAGGGGCTAGCTGAAAATTGGTTTAGGTTGGTAGCCGTTTCGCGACGGGCAGGGCAGAAATATGTGGCGAAGAATGACACAGGAACTGAATTCAACCCTGTTTATAGCACATCTTAGTGGGACTACCCAGGCAATTAAGCTAAAATAAAGGTTGAAATTATCGTATTAGGCCGCGCTAAGCTCCTAGGCAGGATTTTAGCGCCTATGTTTCTTTGTGTGAAGTGGGATGGGCTGGCCAAGGGTCAGGGTTTAGTGTTGCAACACGAGGCGGTAACGGGGGGAACCGCTGCGAAGTGTTTCAAGGGCTTCATTGACCTGGGAGAAGGCAAAGGTTTCGGTAATGGGAGCAATGTGATGGCGGGCCGCAAAGTCCAGCATGTCTGCGACGGTGCTAGGGCTACCCAAAGGACTGGCAGAAATAGTTTTTTGACCCAGAATCAGGGGAAAAAGGGGGATTGTTAAGGGATTGGGGACGACACCCACCAAATGTAAGCGACCTTTGGGCCTTAGGGCATTAATATAGCTCTCCCAATCCAGGTCGGCGTTCGCTGTACACAGGAGCAGGTCAAAGGAATTGGCCGCAGCGGCGATCGCCTCCGGGTCGCGGGAGTTGATAACCTGGGTGGCTCCCAGTTGTTTAACTTCCTCTGCCTTGGCGGGATTGCTGGAGAAGGCGGTGACCTCACAGCCCCAAGCCCGCAGAAATTGCAGGGCCAGGTGACCGAGGCCGCCAATGCCAATCACCCCGACGTGATCGGTGGGCTTCACGTCAAATTGGACGATGGGGTTAAACACCGTAATGCCGCCGCAGAACAGGGGGCCAGCGCTGGCCGGATCGAGCTGCTCCGGCAGGGGCAACACCCAACTGCCTTGGGCGCGGACTTTATCGGCAAAACCGCCATAACGCCCGACAATGGTTCCGGCGGCGCTTAAACACAGGTTATGATTGCCCGACATACACCACTGGCAGGTCAAGCAGGAACCCGCAAACCAGCCCAATCCCACCCGCTGGCCAAGCTGGAGGTCGGTGACGGCAGTACCCAAGGCGGCAATGGTGCCAATCACTTCATGGCCGGGGACAAAGGGATACTGGGTCAGGCCCCATTCGTTATGGAGCATACTTAGGTCGCTGTGACAAATCCCGCAGGATTCCACGTTAATTTCCACCTGGTCGTCGCCCAGGGAACCGGGATCGTATTCAAAGGGTTTTAGGGCTCCACCGGGTTTGTGGGCTGCATAGGCGTGAATCATGACCATCTTCTCCTGATTTTGCCGAACCTTGGGCCTTGGACTGGCTAGCTATTATGGTAATCCCAAACCCCACGTTTCTTATCGCGGCGATCGCCTAGGGAGAATTGGGTTCCCAGCGCAGCAGGCGAGGCAGTTGAGCTAGATCCAGGCAATAATTGGCTATCCACAAGATCAGGTTCCCCAGCAATAGGTAACGGACGCCAGCCAATTCAGGAATCGGAGCCAGCCATTGCCAGCCTTCATAAAGTTGCCAAAATCGATAGGGAAGATACAAATAAGGAACCATGACCCAAACAACGGTTTGCCACCGTAAGGTCATGATTTCTGAGAGGATTTGCAATCCCAGCATGAGCAAATAAGGGATTAATATCAGTGAAACCAGAGAATAACCTTGCCAGCCGCCCCACCAAATTAGCGCCAACAACGGCAGCAGTCCGCCCCCAATTTGTACCGAAGCAAACCAGATTTTAAACCAGCCCGGTAAGGGATGGGGTAGGGTAAAGGGCTTCGTCCGCCGCCATGCCCAACCGACAATGACCAAAAACGCGGTTGCGATCGCCAAAAAAGTGAGATTTTCTAGCCACAGGTGGGTTATTATTGTCATAGGTATTGATTTGTCAAGTTAGCTTAATTTCTATAACAATCAATCCCGCAATAGCGACGGGATTTGGCAATCTTAGGCGAATTGACTCCCCATCCATGATAATTTCTTGGGATCGGCAAGTAAAAAACTCCGCGAAGACTTGGAATTTTCCCCAAACAATTTGTATTTAAACTGTCTGTGGCCTAGGACGACTAAGCTAGATAAATGCACATTATGCAATGAAATTCAAGGCAATCGGCGATTTTGTCGAGGAATTACTGACAGCTTAGGCTATGACGATGGACAATCAACCTTTTTCCTCTAGGCAGATTATCGGGAAGGATTGGGAAAGTACGCCAGCTTCAATTCAAGAACTGGTGGAGTTCCTCCTGGCAAATGTGGCGCTTTCCGCTGGTGAAAGCCGTCTGATTCAGTGTCTAGAGGCGACTCCCATTGGCATTGTCACCGCCACGGCTGAAACCTCGCAACTGTTAGCCCCCCTCAACTGGGCTATTCATCAGGCCAAGCTCTATCGTCAAGTGCAGCTCGAACTGACCGAGCGCCGCCGAGTGGAAGGGGCTTTAAGGGAGAGCGAAGCCCGGTTTCAAAATATGACAGCCAATGTACCAGGGGTAATCTGTCGTTACCTGCTGCGCCGTGATGGCACCGACGCTATCCTCTATATGAGTCCAGGCTGCGATCGCCTCTGGGAAGTTGAGGCACAGGCAATGATGGAAGACGTCAATATTCTCTGGCAAATGATTTGCGCCGAGGATCTCTCTGCCCTGCACGAATCAATTCTGGAGTCGGCACTGACATTACAGCCCTGGTCGAGCCACTGGCGAATTACAACCCCATCGGGCCAAACTAAATGGTTAGAAGGAGCGGGGCAGCCTGTGAGCCAGCCCAATGGTGACGTCATTTGGGATAGCTTGATTCTGGATGTGAGCGACCGCAAACAAGCAGAAGCGGCCCTAAAAGCCAGCGAAAGACGATTTCGCACCCTTTTGGAGTCAATCCCTAAAATTGCCGTGCAGGGGTATAGCCGCGAGCAGCGAGTGGTCTATTGGAATCAGGCCAGTACCCAGCTTTATGGCTACAGCCAAGCGGAAGCCCTCGGCCAGCGGCTAGAGGATTTAATTCTGCCCCAGGAGTTGCGGGAGGTGATGGTCGATAAGGTTCGCTGCTCGTTTGAACAAGGACAAGTCATTCCCGCCGGGGAACTGTACTTAAAACGCAAAGATGGCTCTGGGGTTTTGGTTTATTCAAGCCACATGCTATTGACCAATCCTGAAGGCGAGGAGGAGATGTATTGCGCAGATATCGATCTCAGCGATCGCCAACAGGCAGAGGCGGCCCTAAGGAAAAGTGAAGCCCGCTATCGGTTGCTCGCCGAAAATATGAACGATCTGGTCTGCCTGCACGATCGAGACGGGCGCTATCTCTATGTCAGCCCTTCGTGCGAAGCTTTGCTGGGCTACTGCCACGATGAATTGCTCGGCCAAGATCCCTACAGCTTTTTTCATCCAGAGGATTGCCAGCGGATTTACCAGGAACACCTAGCGGCTTTAAGGGGCAAACCTGGGTCGATCACCTATCGCATGCGCCAAAAATCGGGGAGCTATATCTGGTTTGAAACCCTGACCAAACTCATCACCGGTAGCAACAGTCAGGCGATCTTGCAGACAACTTCTCGCGATGTAACCGAGCGCATTCAAATTCAAAATCAATTAGAGCATGATGCCCTCCACGATGAACTAACCGGCTTGCCCAACCGCACGCTGTTGATGGAGCGACTGCAATTGGCGATCGCCAGGGCCAAAGGCATCCCGAATCATGATTTTGCGGTTTTATTCTGTGATTTTAGACCGTTTCAAGATAATTAACGACAGTTTAGGGCATATAGCCGGAGATTACTTGCTGAAGATCGTGGCGCGAAAGTTAAGATTGCTATTGCGCTCCACCGACCTAGTAGCACGGCTAGGCGGAGATGAATTCGTGATTCTTTTAGAAAATATTGAGGGAATCCAAGGAGCTATTGGGGTTGCAGAGCGGATTTTTACTGAATTACAGAAGTCCTTGCAGGTATCCGGTCGTGAAGTTTACACCACGGCTAGCATCGGGATTGTTCTGGGTAACTCCAATTACAACAGCGCTTCCGACTTGCTACGGGATGCTGACATTGCCATGTATCGGGCAAAAAGCGAGGGAAAAGCCCGCTATGAAATTTTTGATGCGGCAATGCACATCCAGGCATTGAATCGGCTTCACCTGGAAAATGACCTGCGCCGGGCGATCGCGCAAGAGGAGTTTATCCTGTACTACCAGCCCATTATCGCCCTAGAGACGGGAAATTTGGTGGGTTTTGAGGCGCTGATCCGCTGGCACCACCCCACCCAGGGGTTGAAGTTTCCGGGAGAATTTATTCCCATTGCGGAGGAAACGGGGCTGATCGTAGCCATTGATGCCTGGTCACTCCAAGCCGCCTGCCAACAACTCTCCCTCTGGCAGCAAATTTGTCCCCAGGGCGATCTCAAAGTAAACGTGAATCTCTCGGCCCAAGACCTACGGCAGCCCAATTTACAGGAGACAATCCTGAAAATTCTGGAGAAAACGGGATTGAACGCTCGATACCTGACCCTTGAAATCACTGAAAGTATGTTGATTGAGGATGTGGAGTCTACCATTGAGCTGCTCGCTCAGTTAAAAGCCAGGAACATCCACATTAGTATTGATGATTTCGGCACGGGATATTCTTCTTTGAGCTATCTCCATCGCTTGCCCGTGGATAGCGTCAAGGTCGATCGCTCTTTTGTCAGTCAGATCCAAGAAAATGGCAAGAACCATCAAATTATTGAAATTATCGCCACCTTAAGCGAGCAGCTCGGCGTGGATGCGATCGCGGAAGGCATCGAAACCCGGCAACAACTGAAGCGACTGCAAGATTTGGGCTACAAGTTTGGTCAGGGATATTTTTTCGCTAGGCCAATGGATGTCAGCGCAGCCACTGCGTTTTTAGCCAACAATTGTCCCCTTTACGACCGCTAATCCCCGGCGGCGGGCGAACCAAGGGGTTAAGTCACCGTAATGGCGATCGCATTTTTTGAAGGTTGAGGATGGTAAATATGCCCTTGAGGAAAATAACGGTCGAGGGAATTCCCTATCTCTGGCAGCGAAAGTCTCGCCACAGCCAGGAGGCGTCTGGGGGTGCGGAAATTTTGACGGTGTATTGGGCGCAAGGAAAAAACAGCCCCTTAAGAATCCGCTTTCAAAGCAACGGGAATTGGCGCGTTGGTTATCCCCAGGGCATCATTGAGTATCGTTCTAACCATTGGCAAAATCAGCCTCCCCACTGGCTCAATCTCAACCGGCCCGCCGTAGTCGCCGCCCTGATCCAGCATTTTCGCAAAGCAGGCTGGAATCCCCAGGAAATTAAAGCTCCCCTGGAAATCGCCGACGGTTTGCGGCTGCTGGAAACGGTGGATTTGCCCTGGGGTGACGGGATACCTTAAGGCTTGGCTGCCTCAACTTTTGGCGATCGCACTTTTAGCAAGGGGTTTCCCATAGAGAATCGTAACAGCCGCGAGAAATCCTGGAGATAGCGTTTTAGGATCAGAAATATCTCAACGGTTTTGATCCTTGATGTTTCTGATAGCTGAACCTGATGGGAATCTTTGAGTTTAGTAGCAAGCTGATTGGGAAAATTTTCCTCGATTGCAACCGTAGCATTGCGAAAACAACGTCCAAGACATATTCAATCTGCTCAATGGGCAATAGCTAGCTCAAAAATCACCCCGAATTCCTCCAATGCTATCCAGTCAACTACTTTAGGAGATGACGATGCCCCGCCGAATTTATCGCATCCTGGCCCTGCTGCTTTGCGGGATGTCTCCCCTGGCGATCGCCCCAGCCGTCAGTACGGCCCAAACTCCGGAGGTGAAAGCGCCTACCACCGAACCGCAAGCCCTGCAAATCCTCAAACAAATGAGCGATTACCTGGGGAAACTGCCACAGTTTTCAGTACAGGCAGAAATTTCTGAAGACATCTTGTTAGACTCTGGGCAGAAAATCCAATACAGCCGGAGCGTAACCGCTAAAGTGCGGCGTCCCAATGGGCTGCGGGTTGAATCCGTCGGGGATTTGGGCAACCAGCAGCTTTTCTACGACGGCAAAACCATGACGTTAATGGATGTCAGCCAAAACCGTTATGCAACCTTGGAGGTGCCCCCAGAAATTGACAGCGCCCTGCGCCACAGCATCCAAACCTACAACCTGAGAGCGCCCCTGTCCGACTTTATCTATGTTAACGCCTATCAATACCTCACCCAAGCAGTAACGGCGGGCTATTACATCGGATTAAGCCGGGTACAGGGTCAAGAATGCCATCACTTAGCCTTCAGACAAGCCGATATTGATTGGCAGATCTGGATCGAAAACGATTCAACCCCAGTCCCCCGAAAGCTTGTCATTACCGACAAGGCAGAAGCGGAGAAGCTTCAGTTCGCGGCGGTACTCTCTAACTGGAATAGTTCGCCCCAGTTAGCAGACAGCACGTTTACGGCGGTGCTTCCCTCACAAGCGCAAAGAGTTACCCTGCCGCCCATTGCCGCGCCAGTTTCGCCGAAATCGTTCAAATAACCTTAAACACCAACAATTGGGGAAATTTAGCCATGCAAACCGTTAAACCTCAACAGTTAACGACGAAAACGCTTTTAATCGGACTCCTGCCGCTGCTGGTGCTGACAGGAAGAGAAGCTTGGGCTGGCTCCCTCGGTGCCCGGCCGGGGGTTGGTACGAGCGCGGGTTTCGGCGGCGGCATAGTCGGCGTTGGCCCGGGACTTCCAGGGCCTGCCGGAGTTCCCGTCGCTGCTCCCAGGACTTATGTTGCTCCTGTTGGCGTTCCGGGGCCGGGGGGAGTTTACGATCCACGAGGGGTTGCCGATCCAAGGGGCGTTGCTGACCCACGGGGCGTCTACGATCCACGAGGAGTTGCTGACCCACGGGGCCCTTACGATCCTCGCTAAATCCATGATCCGCGTTGTGGAAGAAAAATTGAGGAAACCTCCGTCAGATAAAGACTCGATCGAGCAAGCCATTGATGCTTTATCCAAAGGATTGGCCGGCGTTGAAAAATTGGCTGGCCCTACGGACAGAATCGCAAAATGGGTGGGAACGGTCGTAGTTAGCCTGGACTATGGCTCGATTCGCCTTGGTTCTGATTTAAGATTCCTCTGACCCCGCCTCTTCTAAATAGCGCTGTTTGAGGAGGGCCGGAGCCACCCGCACCAGAAAATAGACGCCCTGTTTTTCTAAGACCTGATAGTCACCAAGGTGCAGTCCGAGCCGTTCCAGTTCCTTGGCCCGACCAATTAATAAAATACGGGCATCGGCATCAAGGGCCGGCAGTGCCGCCAGGTATTCCTCCGCTCTGCCCACGGTTTTAAAAAAATGCAGCGATCGCCGAGCATAGAAAACCACACTGGGCTTATTAAACCCAACCATCCAAATTTCCTCCTGGGGCTGCTGCACCTGGGGAATGGCCCGTGCCACCTCTCGCAGGGGCCATTGACGTGTGCGATCCACAAACAACAGCAGCGGCAGCGCCACCAGCCAAATCAAGGCCAGCAGTCCCCCTAAGTTCGGCAGAAACAACCACTGCCGCCCGCCAGGACGCACCAGTAACCCTAGCGTTATCAGCCCGGCCACCAGCCAGATCGCCCCCGCCCGTCCGGGCAGTCCTGTCGCCTGCAATAACTCTCCCTCGTGGGAAATGGCCGGATCATTGCCTAACAGCTCAGGACTGTACCAAAATGCCCCGGCTAGGGCAAACAACAACACCCCATTGGCGATCGCACTTCCCCAAAAGCCCCACTGCCGCCGGGGAGCTGCCGGGGTTAACGACTCGCTCCACAGCAAGGCAACGAGAATGGCCGCCGCTGGATTCAGGGGCAGGACGTAGCTGGGCAGTTTGGTGACCGCCAGACTAAAAAAGCTAAAAATCCCCACAAACCAGAACAAAGCAAACAAACTCAACTGGGCCGATCGCGGCTGTTGTCGCCACCAGGAGGGACGCCAGAAGCGAACCCGCGCCAGTGCTAGGGGCAAATAAGCTGACCAGGGCGCTAAAAACCCTAAAACTACGACGAAATAGAAGTACCACGGCGCAGAATGACCATTGACCACCCCGGTAAAGCGCTCCAAATTGTGATAGCCAAAGAAAGCATTAATGTAATCCTGCCCATGTCTGCGGATAATCAAGGCAAACCAGGGCCCGGCGATCGCCAAAAAGATCGCCCCCCCCCCAAACCAGGCCCATTTCCCGGACAACTGCCTTTAAATTGCCTGTGTAGGCGAGAAAACTGCAAATAATTAATCCGGGTAGCACCAGTCCCACCGGCCCCTTCGCCAGCACCGCCAGGGCCAGGAATCCGTAGCAAGCCAGATACCAGGGTCGCGGCCAAGACCACAGCGACGGCGACGGCGGCGGCCCGCCAGCATAGCCCCAAAAAAAACACAGCAGCGCCAGCCCCAGACAGGAACTCAGCAACATATCCGCAACCCCCGTGCGTCCCCAAATCAGGGTTTGCAGATTTAAGGCGCACAGCCCCGCTCCCAAGGCCGCTAACAGCCACAATTGCCGCTTGCTGAGGGATTTATCCCGAAATTGGGGACAGACATCGCCAAAATAGCGCAAGGTGACCCCACAAAAACCCGCAAGGGCGATCGCCGACAGGGCCGAAGGCAGCCGCACCGCCCAGGAATTGACCCCCAACCCTTGGTAAGCGATCGCCATCAGCCAGTAAATCAAGGGCGGCTTATCAAAGCGAGTATTGCCATTGAAGTAGGGAGTCAGCCAATCTCCGGTTGCCAGCATCTGCCGGGCCGCCTCAGCAAACAACGGTTCCGTTTCATCGATCAACCCCGTACTGCCCAACTGCCAGAGAAAAACCGCCGCTAGCAAACCCAACCAGCCAGCAAACATCGCCCATCCCGGGAATGAGCCACGGTTTGCCCGTTGCCACCGCCAAATTGCCTGTAACTGCTTCATAAACCTGCGTCTAGGAAAAATTCCCATGAAAGCGCCAATAAAACCGATGCTTATTGTAGCGATTAAGTCGGGTTCCCACCTCAAGCGATCGCTGCTTCCCCGGTTTTTCTCGACCCTGAAAGCGGCTCAATAGCGAGAGGAAAATATCCTGCAACGGCTGGGCAAAAAACGACAGGTCGGGAAGCATGGGTCAATAACTTCTATTAGATTTCATTAAGTTTATCCGGAACTTTTTCTAGTCAAATCCAGAATTAGCCCGTAAGATACAGGACATAAATTCTGCTTCCTTCTGCTGGCGTGGAACTGTTATGACCATTTCCAAACTAGTTACCAAGATTGGCTTGTTGCTAGTCCTACTTTCTGCCCTTGGTAACCGTCCCGTATCCGCTCAATCGATTATTCCCGCTGCCGACGGGACTTTCACCGTGGTTACCCAAGACGGCGATCGCTTCACCATCGATGGCGGTTCGCTTTCAGGGGATGGTCGTAACCTCTTCCAAAGTTTCCAGAAATTTGGGCTAGATGCCGGAGAAATTGCCCGTTTCCTTGCCGAACCTTCCGTTCGCAACATTCTCTCGCGGGTCGTGGGCGGCGATGCTTCGGTAATTAATGGCTTAATCGAAGTCACAGGCAGCAATGCCAACCTGTTTTTGCTCAACCCAGCGGGGATTATTTTTGGGCCCAATGCCACCCTGAATGTGCCTGCCGACTTTACGGCCACCACGGCCACGGGCATCGGCTTTGACGGAGGCTGGTTTAATGTCCTCGGCCCCAACAATTACCTGAGTCTGGTGGGCAATCCCCAGGTGTTTCAGTTCGATCCGGCCCAACCCGGTGCGATTATCAACGCCGGACACCTGGCCGTGGCTGAAGGTCAATCCCTGGCCCTAGTGGGGGGAACGGTCATCAACACGGGAACCCTGGAAGCCCCAGGCGGCAGCATTACCGTCGCCGCCGTTCCCGGAACCAGCCGCGTACGACTTTCCCAGGAAGGGGCGCTTTTGAGTCTGGAAATTGAGGTTCCCACCACTGTTGAGGGGCAGCAGTTGCCGGTACGCGCCTTGGATCTGCCCCAATTGCTTACGGGAAGCGGCGTCGATACAGGGCTAACTGCAACGCCCACGGAGGTTCGTCTCACGGCCACCGGAACGATCATTCCCCCGCAAAGCGCGACGGCCATTGTTTCTGGACAGCTTTCCACAACCGCTAATGATTTAGGCGGACAAGTTGCCGTGGTGGGCGATCGCGTAGGAGTTGTCGGGGCGCAGATTCAGGCATCGGGCAACAATGGCGGCGGCGTGGTGCGCATTGGCGGTGACTATCAAGGACAGGGAACCCTGCCCAATGCCAGTCGTACCGTGGTGGATGCCGCAACGACGATCCGTGCCGACGCCCTCCACAACGGCAGTGGCGGTCAGGTGATTGTCTGGTCAGAGCAAGCAACAGCCTTTGCGGGAGAGATTAGCGCCCGTGGCGGGACTGAAGGCGGTAATGGCGGCTTTGTAGAAGTTTCTGGCAAAGAAGCTTTGGGATTTACCGGTAGGGTTGACGCCGGCGCCCCCAACGGAGCCAGTGGCACGATCCTGCTCGATCCTCTAGACATCATCATTGTTGACAACGCTTCCCCGAATAACAACGATCAAATCGCAGATGGGGAAATCCTTGAGACAGAGGGGCCGGGCTTGAGTTTCGTTATTACCAATGACAGCCTGACAGCCTTAGATGGTAACGTGCTCCTCCAGGCCGAGCGGGATATTACCTCCTCCAGCACCTTCGATTTAGCCTTTTCCAATCAACAAACCGGGGAGTCTGTCAGACTTGAGGCAGGCAGGAATATTACCCTGGATACGCCCCTGACAACGGCTGGCGGCGATGTCAGGCTTGAGGCTCGAACGGGCATAATTAGCACGGCTGAAATTAATACCGCTGCCATCCAATCGGGAACGGCCGCCCTAAACGGCGGAAACATCGCCTTAGAGGCAGCCAGCACTATCACTACGGGAACCCTGCGATCGGGAGGGGTGGCAACGGGCGGCAACATAGTTATTACCAGCAATAGTGGCGATGTGGCTGTCAACGGCGATATTGTGAGCGGCGGCTATCAAACCGGAGGAGGTGTTACTGTTTCGACGGGGAACAACGTTACTGCTGGCAATATTACTACCGGCGGCACTAATGCTTCGGTCTCAATACCAATCCAGGCAGGTACAGTGACCATAACTGCCGACACGCTCAATAGCGGTAGTGGCGGCATTACCGTCGGGATAATTGATACCAGTGTCCGTACCTCGGAGTTAGATGACCAGTTGAATGATGTAATCCCATTACAGCAACGGGAGGGAATGTCACCCTAAGTGCAAGTGGAGCGGTTGTCACGGGAGCAATTAACACCTCCAATGATAGTTCTGTTGGCGGTTCATCCAGCGGCACGATTTCCATTACTAGCAGCAACAGCTACATCAGTAGTGGTACTGGCGACTTGATTGCCAATTCTCCCGTTGGCACCAATAGCAGCGTTACTCTCACGGCCGGGACGGATATTGCGATCGCCAACGTTACAACCCAATCCCAATCAGGTGCTGGAACAGCCGGATCGGTCACCCTAACGGCGGATACCCTCAATACCGGCAGCGGCAGCATCAGTGCTGGCACAATTGATACCAGGGCTAATCCTTCCTCTGCTGCTGCTGACCTTCCTGGGAGCGGGGGAGCAGTCACCCTGGATGCGGGGGGACTCATTGAGATAGATTCCATTGATACCTCTAGCGGTAGTTCCACTCAGGAATCAGGCGGCGGCAACATTTCCATAACCAGTAGGAACAGCAGCATTATTACTGGGACTACAGGGGGACAATTCAACACATTTTCTCGGGGCGGAAACAGCGGTACCGTCACACTGGAGGCAAGCCAGCAGATTCAAGTTAACTACATTAACACAACCTCCTCGGAGGCGGCTCAGGGGGGGAATGTTTACATCACGTCTTCCCAGGGTGGGGTTACCTTCGGAGCGATCGCAACGACAGCAATCGGAGGGAACGCTGGCCGCGTTGATGTTACCGCCGAGCAAACTATTGAGCGAACCTATGGCGAAGCGACGGCGATCGATGCCGGGGCTTATTCTTTTGGCAGTGCAACCGTTAGCGGTGGAAATATTACCCTGACCAGCCGTAGTGGCAACATACTCATTGAAACGCCTACATTTAGCAATAATTTGATAACGACTGCTGATAATGGCAGTGGTGGTGTTGTTACCTTGCAAGCCGGCCAAAATATTCGAGTGGGGGATATTGATACCTCTTCTGACAATGGAGGCAGTGCAGGTCAAGTAAGGCTTCGAGCGGATACCCTCGGCAGCTCACAGCCAGGCACTGTCCAGGTGAGCAGCATTGATGCCAGCGGTGCTGGCGATGGCAGTGGAGGCAATATTGATGTCATAGCAGAACGTTTCCAAGCCACTGGCATGGACGATCTGGGGAACAGCTTGTTAACCTCTCCCGGCAGCACGATTACCATTCGTCAAGGCGGTTTTGACGACATTCCCGTAACGCCGTTCATTGTTGGCGGTATTAGCAGCAACGGCACGGCAGGAGCAATTTCCACGGAAACGGAAACCCTAAATCCTACCCTGACCTTCTCCAGCGACTTTACCAGCCCTGACGGAACGATCCAAATTCTGGGGTTGGCCGCGCCGCCCTTGCCGATTGTTGCCGCCGATGATGGGACTGGCTCAATGGTAAGTACGACAGATGGCTTGACCTTTGATATTTCAGGGGGCTTGCTCTCTGGAGACAATCTCAATCTTTTCCATAGCTTTACCCGCTTCGATCTGCCTCAATCGGATCAAATCGCCAATTTCATTGTCGTTACAGCGGGTTTAGAAAATCTGCTGGCGCGGGTTTCTAGTGGCGATGCTTCCGATATTCACGGCACGATTCAAATTACCGACTTTACAGGGGGCAATCCCAACCTGTTTTTAATTAATCCAGCCGGAATCGTGTTTGCCGATTCGGCACAGCTCAATGTTCCCGCCGCCTTCACCGCTACCGCAGCCAATGGTATTTTGTTTGGCGACGCTTGGTTTAGTGGGAGTGGGCTGTTCGACCCTAGCTTACTGAATGGTATGCCCGGAGCCTCGGCGTTTACCACTTCTCAACCCGGAGCAATCATCAGCGGCGCTAACCTCACCACTCCTAACGGCGATTTGCAACTCTCTGGTGGTACGGTAATTAGTACGGGGCAGTTGAGCGGCGATCGCATCACCATTGCCACGGTTGCGGGCGGAACCGTTCTCATCCCGATTTAACGACGACTCCTGCGACAGCCCTAGCCACCCTGCCCAATCCCTTTGATCCGGCTGTTTTGAGCCTGGCAGAACTATTTACTGAGGCTGGAGATGGAGCATTAGGGAGTATTACTCTGGAGAATGGTTTGCCAAGCGTTAATGGAGCGACCATTGTTAATCTAGGCGATGTTTTTGTCAGCGCACTCTCAACCATCAATCCGGAAGGAGATGGGGGCGCAGTTAATCTGCTGTCCAACAGTAATCTCAGCGCCGAAACGATTGATGCCAGCGGCCTGGTCAATGGCGGTAATATTACAGTAACAGCAGATGAAATTGATTTAATCGGCGGATCGACCAGCGTGATCTCCCAGGGCGAACTGCTTCTGCAACCGCTAAACCCGGCACAACCCATTGCGATCGCCGCTTCGAGTAATCAACTGGGAACTTTAACGCTGAAAACGAGCGATTTAGCCGCTTTAGGTGACGGATTTAGTCAGATTGTGATTGGTCGAGACGATAGCAGCGGCCAGATTGAACTGCTTGAGACGGTTACGTTTGTCGATCCAACGAGCATTCAAGCAACGGGCACAGGTGGTAGCATCTTCACCCCATTCACCATCAGTACCAGCGGCAATCTACTGAACTTGCAAGCCGATGGAAGAATTAGTGTCTCTGATATTACTAGCAATGGCGGTGGGGTTGAGATTATCAGTAACAGCGGCGATGTCGCAGCCAACAACATTACTAGCAATGGTGGCGATATTTCCCTAACGGCGGCCAGCGATCCTACCGGCATCAATCCCGCGATCGCCTTTACCTCTCTGGACAGCAATTCTGAAAGCGGTGCAGGCGGCGCGATTACTTTAACAGCCCAAGGCGATATTGTTGGTGCTGCTGGCGGCATGATTGCTTTGGGATCGGCTGTAGGAGTCGATAGCGGCCCCTTAAGCGTCTTCACCCCCGGCTCAGTCGAGTTTAACAGTTTTAGTATTTCTAGTAACGGCGCAGACCTTCAAATCGGCGATGGCACGATTAACCCGACAGCGGTGGCGATCGCAGGCAATGTCAGCACAGGTGGCGGCGATCTCCGCGTCAATAGCACAGGCAGTCTTGAATTTGGCGCAGCGGGAAACACGAGCCAGACATTAGGCGGAATTTTCGAGCTAACGGCAGGTGGCTCCATTTTACTCTTCAGTGATGGCATTGAAACGAATGGCGGCGACATTAGCATTACCGGTTCTGGCATTGGTATTTTTACTGATGCAGATCCTTTCGTTGCCATTAACAGCACGGGCGGCGTTGGTGGAAATATTACAATCACTGCCACGACTAGCGGCATCAACCTCGGTGCGAGCAGCATTGATTCAGGCAATCTAATCAGATTAAATGCTGCTACAAACGCGAATGTAGGGACTTTAACGGCGGCGGGAGGCGATGTTGAAATCGGCACCGAGGGCTTCTCATTCCCACAAACCGTGGAGATTGGAGGCACTGTTTTTACCAATGGCGGTAATTTCAGGGCAAGCAGCTCAGGAGACATTGTTTTCAGCGATTTTCTCGGAAGTGCTAATACATCGGGTGGAATTGTCACGCTTACCGCAGGCGGAGCAGTACTACTTCCCGACAATGGAATTTTCAGCAGCGGCGGCAATATCACAATCAATGGCAGCACAGTCGCTACAGTCTTCACCGATGGCTTAACGACTCTCAATAGTGTCGGTGGAGTTGGCGATATCACGATCGCCGCTACAACTAACGGGATCGACCTCAATGGGAGTGCCATTAACTCTGGTGGATCGATCGACTTGGACGCTGCGGGTAATATCAATACGGGTAGCCTAACTACAGATGGTGGCAATATCACCATCGGCAGCGAAAACCTTCCTCAAACTGTGGCGATCGCAGGCAATGTCA
>JAAUTE010000326.1 GCA_012031815.1 Chloroflexaceae bacterium | reverse complement strand
CCAGCGTCATTGCCCTTGGCTGGGGCAGCGTGTTAACCGTCCTGACACTCATGTTTGTGGTGCGTCCCATTAGTGTCATTGTCTGTACCTGGAATAGTGGAACTAATTGGCGACAAAAATTCTTTTTATCGTGGATTGCACCTAAGGGAATTGTCTCGGCCTCTGTTGCTTCCCTTTTTGCCATTTTGCTCACTGAACGTGGTGTTAATGGGGGCGATTCCATCAAAGCCCTGGTGTTTTTGACTATTCTGATGACGGTTCTCTTCCAGGGGCTGACGGCCCGTTGGGTTGCCCGTTGCCTAGGAATCAGCTCTGCTCCGGCCACGGGAGCTGTAATTATTGGCTGCAACCCTCTCGGTCGCTTGATAGGTCGCTTACTCCAAGAGCAGGGCGAATCTGTGGTTCTTATTGATACCGATGCGGAGTTGTGCAAGAAAGCAGAATCGGAAAATCTGCCGGTATTTGCTAGCAGCGGCCTCGACCCTGACGTGCTGGAAGAAGCGGGCATTGAATCCATGGGAACTTTCATCGCACTCACCAATAATGGCGAAGTCAATTTAGTCTTGGCCCAGCGAGCGATGGAAGAATTTAGCCCTCCGCGGGTGTTTGCTGTCTTTCCCCACGGCAGCCCGAATAACTCACAAACTGCCAAAAACAAGGTTAATCTTGCCAAAATCAGCCCTGCTTTTCTGGGTCAGCTCCCCATTAAAACCTGGAATCAATACCTGAGCGATGGACAGGTTAAGTTGGGCAAGACTGTACTCAATGACAGCGGTTTTGCCTTTCAGCAGGCTCATTTTGCGGGATTGATCGAGGAAGGAGAATTGCTCCCGCTTTTGGTTAAGCGGGATAGCACGCTGAAAATTGTCAAAGCCGCCGAGGAATGGCAAGCCGGAGATGAAATCATCTTTTTGCTGCACGATTCCAGACCAAAATTGCTCAAGCGTCTCTCTGGTGGAACCTCAGCAACGCGCTTGGTCATTGAAAAATTATCAGAAGTCGAAGAAGTGCCGATCGCCGCCTCCGCCCTCAAACTGCCTGTCTTGATGAAACAAGCGAGTTAGACAATAGACAACGCTCTAGTTAAGAGATCACTAGAATGGGGATAGCTCTAACCCGATGTTTTGGAAACCCCTGCAATATGGCTCGCAAACCCCGCTACGCGCCGCCCCGTACCGAACCTCCCCGCCGTTCTGCTCCCATTGACCCGCCCCGTCAATCGGGATGGTTCAATCTGAACTATGCCTCCGTTGCTCTCTTGGGAATGATATTTGTGGTGGGAATTGGCGTTGGTATCGCCTTTAGCTCCACGGCCAGTTTTAATCCGGAAAACGTGGCCTCCCGCGAGGTGATTGACCGAAGCGCGCCCAATGCCGAGCTGTGCGTCCAGTTTGGAGCCAGCGCTATTGTGACGGATATGCGTTTTTTTGTAACACTCAATCCCTTTAATGTTTTTGTGACCCAACCTCGCATGTTGCCGGGGTGCGTGATGCGGCGCAACAACTGGTCAATTTTGGAGCAGCGCAATTTGCTCACAGGCGAACAGGTGCGGGATTGCAAGCAGCGCATGAATACCTTTGGCTATACCGGGGTTTTGGAGGGAAAACCTGACATTAGTTGTATTTATCAAAACGATGCGGCGGGAAATCTGTTCTTAAATCAGCCAGGTGTTGCCGGGGCCCGGCCGGAAAGCGGCAGTTTCTGAGGTCAAGGGAAACCCCCAGACTGAAGAGGCGTCCTAAATTCCTGGAAGTGCGCGATCGCCAAGGGCATTGATAGCTAGTGAGGAGTGTAACCAGAAGATGTGTGGAATTGTTGGCTACATTGGGACGCAAACGGCGTCGGAGATCTTGCTGTCGGGGTTGGAGCGATTGGAGTATCGCGGCTACGATTCGGCGGGGATTGCCACGGTTTGCGAGGGCAAACTGCACTGGTACGAGCTAAGGGGAAATTACACAATCTCCGGGAAAAATTAGAGCGAGAAGTCATTATTTCCCAACTGGGTATCGGCCACACGCGCTGGGCTACCCACGGCAAACCGGAAGAATACAATGCTCACCCGCATCTGGATTCAGCCAGGCGAATTGCGGTGGTGCAAAACGGAATTATTGAAAACTATCGCGAGCTGCGTCAGGAACTATCCCTCAAAGGCCATCAATTTTGTTCTGATACCGATACAGAGGTCATTCCTCACCTGCTTGCCGAGCTGCTCTCTGGCCAGTCCCCCAGTCCCGATAGTTTTTTGCAAGCGGTGCTGCAAGCGGTGAGCCGGCTGGAAGGAGCCTTTGCGATCGCCGCCGTGGCTGCGGACTATCCCGATGAGCTGATTGTGGCCCGCCAACAAGCGCCCTTAATTTTAGGATTTGGCCAGGGTGAATTTTTCTGTGCTTCTGATGTTACGGCCTTGGTTCCCCACACGCGAGCGGTGCTGAGTTTGGAAAATGGCGAAGTGGCTAGGCTAACGCCCCTAGGAGCTGAGGTCTATTCCTTCGGAGGTGATCGTCTGCGCAAATTGCCCCGAACCCTGAACCTGAATCCGATTTTGACGGAGAAGCAGGGTTTTCGCCATTTTATGCTCAAAGAAATCCACGAGCAGCCCAATGTGGTGCGGACTTGTTTGGAAACATATTTAATTCTCACTGGCATGAGGACAGTCCAGCTCCGTCCCGGCCCGTCCAATTAGGGCTAGAGGAAAGCTTATTGTCGGGATTGGAACACATTCAAATTGTCGCCTGTGGAACCAGTTGGCACGCCAGTTTAGTCGGCAAATATTTACTGGAGCAGCTTGCCGGGATTCCTACCACAGTCAGCTATGCTTCGGAGTTTCGCTACGCGCCGACGCCGATCTTGCCCAATACCCTGACCATCGGGGTAACTCAATCGGGAGAGACAGCAGACACCTTGGCAGCCCTGGAAATGGAACGGGAGCGGCGATCGCAAAAACCGGACAACTATCGCGCCCGCTTGCTTGGCATTACTAACCGTTCTGAAAGCACCCTAGCCCAGATGGTGACTCAGATCATTGATACCCAGGCGGGAATCGAGATTGGGGTAGCGGCGACAAAAACCTTTATTGCCCAATTAATGGGGTTTTATGGACTGTCTCTGGAGCTAGCCTATCAGCGGCAAACCTTACCCCTAAAGCGTATTGAGACCCTGATTCGAGGATTGTCCCAACTTCCGGCCCAGATGGAGTTGGTGTTGGAGAGCTTAAAGCATCGAATTGAGGAATTAGCCCACGAATTCGCCGAAACACGCGATTTCATTTTTGTTGGACGCGGGATTAATCACCCAATCGCCCTGGAGGGAGCTTTAAAACTCAAAGAAATCAGCTACATTCACGCTGAAGGTTACCCAGCCGGGGAGATGAAACACGGGCCGATCGCTCTTTTGGATGCCAAGGTTCCCGTGGTGGCGATCGCAATGCCGGGAAACGTGTATGAGAAAGTCATTTCCAATGCCCAGGAAGCGAAAGCGAGAGATGCGCGATTAATCGGAGTTGTCCCAACCAATGCACCGGAGGCGGAGACTATTTTTAACGATTTACTACCAATTCCTACAGTCGATGAAATCCTGTCGCCGATTTTATCAGTAATTCCCTTGCAGCTATTGGCCTATCACATCGCGGCGTTACGGGGATTAGATGTAGACCAGCCTCGCAATCTCGCCAAATCTGTTACGGT
>JAAUTE010000325.1 GCA_012031815.1 Chloroflexaceae bacterium | reverse complement strand
AGCGGACGGAACGAAGATCTTGGTTTTTATTTCTTGCTTAGAAAAAGTTACTTCTTTAGTAATTTTAACAGTCATTCTTACTTTTTTCGGCTTAAACTATTCAGGATTTTGTTTTAAAAAAAGGCCGTTATTTGAGCGACAAAGAAAAGATTGAATCAGTTTTTAACTATCAAAATGCTCGGTCAAATCTATATGTCGATATTCCAGGTGAGGGGTTAAAGCTTTATCCGCATACTAAATATAAAAATTTTGATAAATACCTTGAAATTCATCCAGCCTGTTGTAAAGTTGATCCTGGAGGTCCCTATGAAGTTGGGCAGTCTTTCTTTGAAGACCGAATACTGGGGTATGACTCTGGTGATGTTATAGTCATTGACTTTGAAGTTCGCTATTGGAATAATAAAGACCAACGAAAATCAAAGAAAGAACGTTTTGAAAACACCTTAACAAACTGTGGGATAGTACGTGACTAATCTCATGACTGATTTTTTCTTAGACAACTGAACTCGGAGACTGACAAAAAAAGTTATCCAGTGCCTCATCAGGTCGAGCAATGCTCTTTTAGCAATAGGCAATTGACAATTATTCTTAGTTAGAGCTATGATGATGCTTGTAAAATGTAAGTGATCGTGAACAGAATGTCCAAGACCGTGAAATTGTTTTTATCTATGGGGCTAGTTGCCACCCTCTCGGCCTGTGGTGGCGAGCGAAGTCGAGATGCAACTAGTCCCACCAGCACACCCGAAACTGAAGCCTCACAGACTCTGAGCGAAGGGGGTGAAGGTGAAGAATATAGTGCAGGTGAAAAAGCGAATGCAGAGTTTAAGGATATCTTGAGTGGCGCGGAACTCTTGAGTGACCTAAAGAAAGGAGGGTATATCATCTACTTCCGCCATGCTCAAACGACCGAGGACTATGCCGACCAAGCCGATCCAAACCTTGACTTGGAAAATTGCGAGACTCAGCGCAAACTGAGCGATGTGGGGGAAAAGCAGGCTAAGGATATTGGTGCAGCATTCACTGCGAAAAGTATTCCGGTGGGTGATGTCATCACCAGTGATTACTGCCGAGCCTGGAAAACCGCAGACCTAGCTTTTGGCCAGTATCAGAAAAATTCCAAGCTCAACTTTTTGCCCTTTGAAGACTACACCGATACACAGGTTGAGGAAATGAAGAATAACGTTATGCCATTGTTGACGGCAGTTCCTATTAGTGGAAACAACACTGTCATCGTTGGGCATGATGATATTTTTGAGGCAGCGACTGGCATTTATCCAGATCCCCAAGGCATGGCCTATGTACTCAAACCAGATGGTAAAGGTGGTTTTAAGATAGTGGCTAATCTATTGCCAGATGAATGGATGAAGCTATAAGTTTCGTAATTATTCACCGCAATAGACAGACGTTATTGGCAACCAAAATCCCTGAAACCCTTGATTTATCTAGGCCCTTCTCTTTGCGGACTAGAATTCGTTACAATGGCTTACGATAGCACTTCCTCAATAACGGACGAAAAAAGTGGATTTCAACCAAGCTTATTGACAATACAAATCCTCTTAAAAAAAAACTAAATATTAGGCAAGAATTTAGCGACCTTGCTGGTAGAAGGTTTCAGGGATACTCGTTTTCAATGAGCTGATTTTATTGCAGCAGATATAATGGGGCGCAGACGAAATGTAGCGAGTTGCCTAAATTGTTTTGGGTAATTGAAGTCTGGCATTGATCTTGGCTAGCAGTTTTCTCCCAATTCCTCTAGTTGGGGGGCGATAAGCCTCCGGCATGCCTTTGCCTAACGCGATTGGGACACATCCAACGTCACTCACGGCGATTGGAAGTTTAGGAAAATAGTTTAACCCTCATCTGAAAACCCATGACCGCTATTGCTGCTAGCTTACGGGAAAAATTGGCATCGCCGCTCAAAATTGGCTCGGTGAGTCTGAATAGTCGGGTGTTGCAGTCGCCGCTATCTGGGGTTACGGATCTGGTGTTTCGGCGGCTGGTACGGCGCTATGCTCCCCAATCCATGACCTACACTGAAATGGTCAGCGCCAGGGAAATCCACCACCTCCAGAAAATTCCCAAAATTATGGAGATTGACCCCCAGGAACAGCCCATCAGCATTCAGCTTTTTGACTGTCGCCCGGACTTTATGGCAGAAGCTGCCCGCAAGGCGATCGCCCAAGGAGCGCTAACCATTGATATCAACATGGGCTGTCCGGTCAACAAAATTACCCGAAAAGGCGGCGGTTCTTCCCTATTGCGCCAACCGGAACTAGCCGCAGCCCTGGTGCGCACGGTGGTTGAGGCCGTGGATGTTCCCGTAACAGTGAAAACTCGCCTGGGCTGGAGCGATGAAGAAATTAACATCATCGAATTTGCCCAACGCTTGCAGGATGCGGGGGCACAACTGCTTACCCTCCACGGACGTACCCGCGCCCAAGGCTACCACGGCCCCGCTCGCTGGGATTGGATTGGCCGGGTTAAAGAAGTTCTCTCCATTCCGGTCATTGCCAATGGGGATATCGTCTCGGTGGCCTCAGCGGTGCGCTGTCTGGTGGAAACCGGCGCGGATGGGGTGATGTGTTCGCGGGGAACCCTGGGCTATCCTTTTTTGGTGGGAGAAATTGACGCCTGCTTTAAAGGCCGTCCCTTACCTGTGCCTTCGTTTACAGAACGCCTCAATTGCGCCCTCGATCACCTCCAGGGACTGTGGGAATACAAACAGCAGCGGGGCCTCCTGCAATCGCGCAAACATTTAGCCTGGTACTGCAAAGGATTTCCGGGGGCGGCGGAACTGCGGGAAAAACTCTCGCGGTTGGAATCTCTTGCCGAAGGCCAGGACTTACTCTCAGCGGCGATCGCAACCCTTGGCGAAACGTAACTAAATCGATACAAAGTCTGCCGCACTCCGGGAAATTTTTTAATGTAGGGACATCGTTTATTTGCGATTGGCTCTAGCAAGGGATAGAAAATTTGCTTGAGCAAGCCAATCCTAGGGGTAGAGATATGAGAACTCAAAAAAACAGTAAAAATTGGTCACAGGTTCCCCAGAGTCGAACTCCGGGTGCGGAATGCACTCCCGCCTTCTGCGGTCAGATTAACCCAGCCTCAGCGCCTCGAGACAGCAAGCCTGTCGCCACGATCGCCAAAAGCCTCTGAATGAACGAGAAAGTTAATCTCCCCCTGGAAACGATGAAAAATAAGTCTAGTGGCGATCGCCAATCATCCTGTCGCTCTGTCCGTCTTTTCTGGCGGGGGCTAGGCTGGGGAGCCATCTTCAGCGCCTTCTTGGCCGGGCCAGGGGTAGCGGCGGAGCGCTTAACCCTGCAAGTGGGCCCTTGGCAGCAATCGGTGTCTGTCAGCGATCTAGAAACCTTTGCCACCAGCGGCCAACTGCCCCCAGACCTCCAGCGTTACCAACTGCTGCTCACCGAGGAAGTGCGGCAACTGCTGCGGCTGGGCCTGCCCCTGACGCCTAACACCGCTCATTCCTTCGTGGAAGAGTTGCTCGCCTCTCCCGACGGCCAGCGCTTGGTCGGCCAGCTTCAAAAAGCGCTACCCGGCAGTTCTAGCGATCGCATTGCGGCGGCCCTGCGGGAAGCAGTGGCTCAAATGAACGAACTGAGCGTGATTGGCTTGCTGCGGGCCTATCCCACCGAAAATTTAACGGTAGACCTCCTGGAAGCGGCGGGAAT
>JAAUTE010000055.1 GCA_012031815.1 Chloroflexaceae bacterium | reverse complement strand
CCAGACAGACCTTGAAAAAGCTAGAAGCTCTCTCCCAAAAAGCCAGCATTAAGACCGCGGCGATCGCCAAATTTTTGCCCGTCCCTCAGGGAGCAAGTTCCCGATACGGCCAGCCTTTTCCTCCTAAGCCGCCCCCCGATCTCCCAAGGCTTGAATTCGCGCCCAAGGCAAGCAAGCCACCGAGGGAAAACAACAGTGCAAGGGATGCGCTCTCCCCCTCAATCTACTCTTGCCAGTGCTGAAGGGGTTAATTTTTGTTGACCAAAAAAAAAATGTCACAACCTTGGTGTTTGAGGTTATATTTTTTATTAAGTCAACCCTTGCAAAACGTTAGCCTGAAAGTTAACGTAAATGAAAATAAGGAACCTTCAGAGAATGATCATCGAAACTGCAACGGCCCCGTTAAGGGGGAAGGCACTGCTGCAAAAAGTCAAAGAACTCTCCCACTTACCCCGCCGAGAAACCGCTAAACGCTGCGGCTATTACACCGTTACCAAAAATAATCAGGTTCGCGTCAATTTAACGGACTTTTATGACGCGGTTTTGGAAGCCAAAGGGGTTCCCCTCGATCCCGAAGGCAGTAAAGATGGTCGTGGTCGCGAGCCGACTTATCGCGTCAGCGTTCACCAGAACGGCCAAATTGTCATCGGTTCAACCTATACCAAGGCAATGGGCTTAAAGCCTGGAGATGAATTTGAGATTAAGCTGGGCTACAAGCACATTCATCTCAAGCAACTTGATGTCAATAGCAGTGAGCCAGGAACCTTTGCCGAGGCAGAGGACATTGAGGATATGGAAGATATTGAGGAAGGGGAAGTCGAAGAACCCATTACGGTTTAGACCAGATCCGAGCGCTGACTTGGGTGATTGTCTTGGGCAAATCTGTCTGCTCGGATTGAGGAGAGATTTTTATCGACTTGCTTAATATGAGATTTCCCTGATGGAAACGCTCTGGTTATCTACCGGGAAGGAGTGGCTGAAATGGCTACTGGCTGCTAATTCCCTGGTTAAGATTGGGATTTTTCTCGTTGTCTGGGCCGGACTGTGGTTGCCCGTAGCTTTGCACCTTAAGCGCGGGCAATGGCGTTCTGGGTTGCCCCTCACTCCCCAGACCAAGTTACCCCTCCTGGCCACTCTCTATGCGATCGCCCCGATCGCGATCTGGGGAGCCGCCCACTTAGAGGGTCGGTCTTGGGCGGAGTGGGGGTTGCCAGGGCAGCCGCAGTTGTTGCTACAGACAGCCCTGGGGTGGGTGTTAGCAGTGGGAAGTACTCTGGTGGTGTTGGCGCTGGAGGGATATGGGGGATGGGTGCAATGGCAGCGGGAAAATCTGCCGCGATTGTGGCCACTGCTCCTGCCTGTTTTAGCCCTAGCCCTGGCCATCGGCCTGGTCGAGGAGCTGGTCTTTCGCGGGTTCATGCTCGGCGAATTACAGCAAGACTATGGCTTTTGGCAGGCTGCGGCGATCGCCAGTCTTTTGTTTGCGCTGTTGCATCTGGTCTGGGAGCAGCGAGAGACCCTACCCCAACTACCGGGTTTGTGGGTGATGGGGATGGTCTTGAGCGAAGCTTACCGAGCGGGGGGGAATTTGGGACTGGCCTGGGGATTGCACGCGGGCTGGATTTGGGCTTTGACGGTGTTTAAAGAAGCAGGGGTTCTGGTTTATACTGGGCGCGGCCCAGCCTGGTTAGTGGGATGGCGGGAGTTACCCCTAGCCGGAGCGGTGGGATTACTGCTGCTGTTGGCAACCGGGTGGGGCCTGAGGAGATTTGAACAGGGGTTTTAGGGAATGGACTGGGTGTCGGCGGCGGTAACGGCTTCTCCTTGAGCGCCAAAAGACCAGAGAACCGCTGCGGCCTGGGCGCGAGTGACGGTTTGTTTCGGCTGCAAGAGGATGGTATAGCCAAAGGCCCGCCGTAAGTTAGCGTTTTCTCCATTCTGGAAGTCGGCGTAGAGGGCGCGGAAGGCTTTGGGATTGGTTTTGGCAGCATCTTGGAAACCCCAGGTTTCTTTGATGGATTCCAGGGAAGCGCTGGGCAGTCCCTGGCGCAGATCCAGGGGGGACTTTCCACAAAATCATCTCTTCCCGCGTCAGGGGCCCGTCGGGACGAAAGAGATTAGCGCTGCTGTCACCGCTGAGGGGAGAAGGCAGGATTCCCGCTTCGGCTAAGCCCTGAATGACAGCAAAATCTGGGTCGCTGCGGCTGACATCGCTGAAGGCTGGGGCGGCGGCGTCGGAGGCCAGGCGGATTTGCTGGCCGGGGCGATCGCCATAGAGTTGGTTATTGGCGGCCACGAGCCAGCGGGCAAAGTCCCGGCGCTTAATGGGCTGGTTGGGATTAAAGCGTTGAGGGCTGCTGTTGTCGGTTCCGGGGGTGAGGATGCCCAGATTGGCTAGGTCTTCCACGTACTGCCCCATCTGCTCTGGCATTTGGTCGAGGTCGCTGAAGCTTTGGGGGGAAGCGCTGGCGATCGCCGGGGAGGGGTCTGGTTCGTCAATGGCCTCGGCAGTGGCTGACGGATCAGGACTGGTTTGCTCGGTGGTGTTAGGTAGGGCCGCGCCCCGCTGGTAGGCGATCGCAAATTCAGTGCCGCCGTTATTGGGAGTTTCGGGGTTGGGGAGGGTGAGTTCGGCTCGTAGGTCGTCGTTTTGGGCGGTTAGAGTGGCTGAATCGATGCCATCGTCGTTGGCTGCCAAAATACGCCAGCCGTCCCTGGAGAAAGCCTCGCGGTAAAAACTCAGAATTCCTTGGGGGGGATCGGGGCTGAGCCAGCGCATCATGCCTTGGCGGGCCGTGGCTTCGGGGCCAACCTCCAGTAATTGGGCGCGGGGATAGGGCGGAATCTGTCGGGGAAAATCCGGGGGCAACCCGGGGGAATCGGGCGAGTCAGGCGTAACGTTTTCCTGCGACCCTTGCAAACTGCCATCGGCGGCAAAATTGTCTTCGCTGCAAGCACCGATTCCGAGCAGGCAGGCCAGCAGTCCGAGATAAATAAAGGTTCGGTTCCAGGACACGGGCGCTTAAGGTTGAGTGGTTCTTCTTCCATGTTAAAAAGTCCCAGGCTCAATTTTGTCCCTTGGGAAGTTCGCTGCAACCGGCCTTGCCGGAAAAATCTGCTCCCCGACAGAGCTAACGGGCGATCGCCAAATCAGTGCTGAAAAATTATCATTGCCAGGGGCGACCAGCGAGCGATTCCCGACCTACCGGGGAAGGAACGGGTTATCACTTCGCGGAACATTATCGGGGGCAGCCGTTGCTACCGCCACCTGGTCGGGCCCCAAGTTTGGCGGCGGTGGAAACTCAAGGTGTTTGCCCTGTTGTTAGCATTCAAAGCTCAACATGGCTGCTAACAGCCCATCCGCGCCAAATCTCACCACATCGTCACAGGGCAGTCCGGTTTCTGCTTCTGCTTGGGCGATCGCAATTTGTGCGGCGGTTTCATCCAGGCCAGCGGTGTTGAGAGCAATGGCTTTGACCGGGGCTGGGGGGAAAGCGCCTCCCGCACTAGCTGTCATTTCGTAAAGTTGTACCACTTGGGGCAGGGGCGGAATTGAGATGTCGGGAAAATTGCGAATGTGGGTTTGGGTGGCGCGGTGGACGAGGACGAGACCCGTTGGCTGAGCGCCCCGCAGCAGGGGCAAGGTTGCGGTTGAACCAGGATGCAACAGGGAGCCTTGCCCTTCAATAAACAGTAAATCGGCATTTTGGGCATACTTGAGAACAAGTTGTTCTACGGCCCCAGCCGCGTAATCCACCCGAATCGCATCCAGAGGAATCCCCTCTCCTGCAATCATAATTCCCGCCTGTCCCGTCGCTAAAAACCGAGCGTTAAGTCCTTGGTGCCGGGCGGCTCGCTGCAATTCCAGGCTAGCTGACATTTTTCCTACGGCCATGTCCGTTCCCACCGCTAAAATGCGCGCACAGGAACAAGCCGCAGCCTTAGCGCCGCCAATCCCTAATCCTGATGGTTCTTGCCGAATATCCCAGATCCACTGACCCAGCTCCAAGGCGCGATCGCCCAAACGGCTCAGCAACGGTTCGAGGGGTTGGTGTAGTCCATTAACCACGGACAAGCCTGCAACTAAAGCCAGCTCCACTTCTTGGCGCATCCACTCCGGCAAAATCCCCCCTGAGGGAGCCAGGCCAATCAATAGCACGTCGGGACGATAGGCAAGGGCGGTTTTCAGGTCGGGGGCAATGGCGATATCTCTGTCAATTCCGGTCAGTTCCGCCAGGGATTGCCCAGCAGATTGATAGTCAATGATGGTTACGATCTGAGCCGCCCCGTAGCGCAAGTAGGCAAGTCCCGTTTTCCCACTTTCGCCGCGAACCCCCTCATGGAGTAAGATAGCAACCCGATGTTCCGGCTTTAGCATTCTGGCGTGAAACCCTGAGATTTTCCCATCGTTTTAGAATTTGATTGTAGCGATTGCCGGGGAATTGTTTGCCAACTCCCGATGCTGAAGTTTCACGAAGACAACTCTTTCTCCAGTTGGGTGGCGGCAAAGGCGATCGCTCTTGGGAGTAGAAATTCGCTGTTCTAGGCAGGCGATTTGGATTTCAGTGAGAAGTTCGCCGATTTTGGGGCCAGGCTTCAAGTTTAGGGCTTCAATCAACGTTTTGCCATCGATCAGAGGTTGGGGATGGCTGCCAGATCCTGGGGATTAAAGTAGCGCTCCAGCCAGGGGAAAATTATCGACGCTTCGGCACCATTGACCAGAGCTAACAGCGCCAAGACGGGAAAAACTGCTCCCACCTCCAAAAATAGGAAATATTGCCCTCTTAAACCTAGGGACGCAGCCCCTGCTAAAAATTGGGGCAGAAATTGGCGAGCCGTGACGATCGCCTTCAACTCGGCGCGGGAGGATTTGAGATGCAGGAGTTGAGCTTGGGTTGTTTCTGGCTCAGGGCTGACTAAGCAAGCTAACTTCGCCCAATAAACCCAGTTTTCCTGGTTGAATTCTGAAAAAGCTCCCATCAGCCGCGATCCCCAGTCATCAACCCTGGCAAGTTGCTCCAGTTGTTCTTGACTAACAGGGCCCAACCAGGGGCGCAACAGTCCATCTTCCTTAAGAAACCCGATCCAGGGCGTTCCGGCTGGTTTTTCGAGAAGATAGCCTAATTCCATCTGTACCCGTTCAGCGGCTACACCTCCAAGCAATGGGGCAAGCTCTCGGATGGTTTGTCGCGTTTCTGGGGCGATCGCAAACCCCAACTGGGCGGCCAGGCGATAGGCGCGAAGCAGGCGTAAGGGGTCATCCCTGAGATTTTGGGCTGAAACCATGCGAATTATGCCCGTTTCCAAATCCTGCAACCCGCCCAGGGGATCAAGCAGCCGCCCAGACTCCACACAGTAGGCGATCGCGTTAATCGTAAAATCCCGCCGCCCCAGGTCTTGTTCCGGGCTATTGCCTTCCTGTTGAGCAAAATCTGCGGTTCCATCCGGGAAAACCACCCGGGCAATCTGTCTCGCTGGGTCTAGCACCACAAAGCCCCCGTGGTAGTGGCGGGCTAAGCGTCGAGCCGTTTCAATGGCCCCTTGGGGCAGCACAAAATCCAGATCCCAGCTTTCCTTACGCCGTCCCAGCAGGGCATCCCGCACCGCACCGCCTACCAACAAGTCCCCGCCGGTAAAAACTCGCGGCTAAACGGCCAATCCGGGTAATTTAGCGCCGCAGGATTGCGATCGATAGCCATGTAGATACAAAAATCAACCTCGCGCACCAACCGCGATCGCCTTGCCTGAGCTAGATTAACAAAAAAGACGCTGTTAGCACTATGTGTATTTGTGTAAACTGCTACTTCGTGGATCGCTGCGAGACCTACCATGCGGTTGAAACCCAGCACCAACAGCCCCATTTAACGCAAAATCCCGACTTTGAGCCGAAGAAACCAGAAATCAACGTCAACATCCGTCCTCGGCAAGATCATATTGAAATGGAATGGGATGTGGTTGGCTGCCAGAGTTTCCTGCGGGAAACGGGAAAATGGGCAAAATTGCGTCCAGGAGAAGCTGTACCTACCTAGGGTCGAGAACCGCTGTCAGATTGCAGTTATTGGCGAGTTAACTCGAATAATCTAAATAATTGACCTTGAAAAGCCGATAACCGATAATTGATAGTGTAAATCTTTATAAACCGCTCGCCCCCATGTCGGTAGAATTTTTTTCGCTGGAATCTCTGCAATCCCTGGCTCGCGAGTATGGGTATTGGGCAGTCTTTATGGGCATCACCTGGAAAATATGGGTATTCCCCTACCTGGGGAAACAATTACGATTATTGGCGGATTTTTGGCGGGAAGCGGCGAATTAAACTACTGGTGGGTTTTAGCGATCGCCACGGGAGGCGCAGTATTTGGCGATAACCTGGGCTACTGGGTGGGAAAAGTGGGCGGCTGGCCGCTGCTGTTGCGGGTTGGCGGTTTTTTCGCATCCAAACGCCGCGTTTAGAACAACTGCGGCAGAAATTTGCCGAAAATGCTCCCCGTGCCGTATTTTTTGGTCGCTTCGTGACGCTGCTACGAATTTTTGCCGGGCCCCTAGCGGGAATTGCCGGAATGCCCTATGGCCAATTCTTTTGGTGCAATTTAGGAGGGGCTGCCACCTGGGCCTCGGTTATGGTCAGCTTGGCTTACTTTTTCGGTCGCATCGTTCCCCTGGCAACCCTGGTCAATCGCGTCGCCCTCTTCGGCGTCCTCGCTCTCCTGGGTATTGTAGGCGCGATCGCCATTCCGGCCTGGCTCGAATCCCGACAAACCTAACAATCGCAAGGATTCCCGAATAGGGTTTTGGTGCGAGAAATCCTGTTTTTCGTCATAAATCCTCCTAACTGAGCAACTGCAACATCCCCCTTCTCTTCCAAGAGAAATCGATTCCTGCGGCCCCGATGCGGGGAAAAACGTATTTTCTTATACAGAATATTCCTGGAAAAAAGTAAACAATTTCTAAATTTCCGCTGGGTTTTCTCCCTGAAAATCTCCCTAGCAGGGAAGCCAAGAGCCTTGGGTACAAGTTGTGATTACCGATGAGTTGTCTTAAACACTCTTGCTAGCAGAACTTCAAGATTGGTTGCTCTCCCTACGAGAAGCTAATAGAGAGGCTCAATCGTTCAAACCAGTCCCCAAGACTGTCTGGGGCAAATCAGGCGCTAATGGGCTAAAAGCTCGCCAAATTGATCCTAACGCCAACATCGCCTTGTCAGATTTCTCCAGAGAAAATCTCATTTTTTTGACGAGTTAACAACTACTGTAACAATGTCTAAACCAACTTCTGTTAATCGAGCAATGGGTAAGCCATCAACTTTTGATGATTGGTTTGCGTCCCTCAGTAGAGTCTTTTCTCCCTATTGGCTTGCTTGTATTCCTCTGACAGCGCTTATTGTCATTGTTTGGAATGCGGCTGTCCTGGCCCAAGAGGCGGAACCAGAACTGACGGCAGAAAACGTCCAAGCGGCCCTCAATACGATTTGGGTACTGATTGCTGCCATTCTGGTGATCTTCATGAACGCTGGTTTCGCCATGCTCGAAGCGGGCTTCTGCCGACAGAAAAACGCTGTCAATATTCTGGCAAAAAACCTGATTGTCTTCGCCCTGGCAACCCTGGCTTTCTGGGCGATCGGGTTTTCTTTGATGTTTAATCAGGCTACGCCCTTTACTGGTCTAGGTGGCTGGTTTTTAAGCGGTGAGCCGGATGTTTATGGGCTATCGCCATTTGCTGAAGGGGGCTTGCCGGTTCCGGTGTTTTTCCTCTTCCAGGCTGCTTTCGCAGGAACGGTCGGCTACCATCGTTTCTGGGGCGGTGGCAGAGCGGATCAAGTTTGTTGACTTTATCATTTTTAGCCTGTTGCTAACTGGCATTGCCTACCCCATCACCGGTCACTGGGTTTGGAGTGGCGCAAGTGCCTGGTTATTTAACCTTAACGGCGACGCCGGAGGTTTCCGCGACTTTGCTGGCTCTACGGTGGTTCACTCGGTTGGGGGTTGGGCTGCGCTGATGGGTGCAGCTATTCTCGGCCCCCGTGAAGGCAAGTACGCCAATGGCCGCACAAGTGCTATTCCCGGCCACAACATGAGTATTGCGACCCTAGGCTGTTTGATCCTCTGGATTGGCTGGTTTGGCTTTAACCCCGGCTCGGCATTAGCCGTTAACGAGACAGTCCCTTTCATTGCGGTAACGACTAACCTGGCCGCTGCGGCAGGCGGGGTGGTAGCAACGGCTGTTTCTTGGTTAAAGGACGGCAAACCTGATCTGTCAATGGTCATTAACGGTATCCTCGCTGGGTTGGTGGCAATCACGGCGGGCTGTGATGCGGTTAGCTATTGGGGCGCAGTGATTATTGGCGCGATCGCCGGGGTAATTGTGGTTTATTCCGTAGGCTTTTTTGACTCAATCCGCATTGACGACCCGGTGGGGGCTATTTCGGTACACCTGGTCAACGGTATCTGGGGAACTCTCGCCGTGGGGCTGTTTTCCATCCAAACGGGCCTGCTATTTACGGGCAATCCTCAACAGCTTATTAGTCAGGTAGTTGGTATTTTGACCATTGGCGGCTTTACCGTTCTTTTTAGTACGGTAGTTTGGCTGACGCTGAAATATACCTTGGGATTGCGCGTTATGCCGGAAGAGGAAATCCAGGGACTTGACATCGGCGAACATGGCATGGAAGCCTACAGCGGCTTTGTTAAGGAGTCTGAGGACATTTTGGGTCTGTCTTCCATGAACGCCATCAGTGATTTTGACAATCTCCCCAAGGAATCGGTTTAATTACTTTCAACAAGACAGTTTTGGGTTGTCCTAGTGCGAGCCGCCTAACCTGATTAGGGAGGGCGGATTTTTGTTATAACAAGGCTGAAAGGAGATAGCACTAAAAAAATGAGCGATAACAAAGTTGATACGAAAGCCTTTAAACGCGCCTTGCATCAGTCGGAGCGCTATCACCGCAAGGGGTTTGGCCATGAGGAAGCGGTCACAGAAACTTTAAACTCGGAATATCAAAGTTCGTTGATTCAAGAGATCCGCAACCAGGACTATCGCCTGCAACAGGGCAATGTGACCATTCGGCTGGCGGAAGCCTTTGGGTTTTGCTGGGGGGTGGAGCGGGCCGTGGCGATCGCCTACGAAACGCGGCAGCATTTTCCCTCCCAGCGGCTGTGGATTACCAACGAGATTATCCACAATCCGGGAGTAAATCAGCGCTTGCAGGAGATGGGCGTGGATTTTATCGAGGTAAAAGACTCGCAAAAGGATTTTTCTGGGGTTGGTGCGGGGGATGTGGTGATTTTGCCAGCCTTCGGGGCAAGTGTCAGCGAAATGCAGTTGCTCACAGACTTAAACTGCACCATTGTCGATACCACCTGTCCCTGGGTTTCCAAGGTGTGGAACGCAGTTGAGAAGCACAAAAAGCACGACTACACCTCGATTATTCACGGCAAGTACGGTCACGAGGAAACGGTGGCCACTAGCTCCTTTGCCGATAAATATTTGGTGGTGCTGAATCTAGAGCAAGCCCAGTTTGTCTGCGATTATATTCTCCACCCCCAAGATCGAGAAGGCTTCCTGGCCAAATTCCACAGGGCTTATTCTGAGGGGTTTGATCCCGATCGCGACCTGGTGCGGGTGGGTATTGCTAACCAAACCACCATGCTCAAAAGCGAAACCGAGGCGATCGGCAAACTCTTCGAGCACACCATGCTCAAAAAATATGGCCCCATCGCGCTGAACGAGCATTTCATGAGTTTCAATACCATCTGCGACGCCACCCAAGAGCGTCAGGATGCCATGCTCACCCTGGTTGAGGAAGACTTGTCTCTGATGATTGTCATCGGCGGTTTTAATTCTTCCAACACCACTCACCTGCAAGAAATTGCGATCGAGCGCGGCATTCCCTCCTATCACATTGATAGCGCCGCCCGCATCGGCCCCGGCAACCGCATCGAGCATAAACCCCTGGGCCAACCCTTAGCAGTGAGCGAAAACTGGCTTCCCGACGGCCCGATTACGGTGGGCATTACCTCAGGAGCTTCAACCCCCGATCGCTCCGTGGAAGCGGTCATTCGCAAGCTATTCGAGCTGAGCCTGATCGGGGTGTAGGGGTAGCTGGGGTTTGCTTCTCGGTCTAGCGAGGATTTTCCCAACGGGTTTAGGGGCAAAACCTTATGGGTCTGGGAGCTGAACCTTATTGATTCCGTGGCTAAACCTTGTTGGTTTTTGGCGGGAAGCGAAGCCCTGCCAGAGGTGGATCGCTACTCCTCGGCGTTGGCTTGGAGACAGCACCGGGCTAGGGGGAAATGGCGATCGCCTAAGCACCGGCTCCCTGTAATTTTAGGTTGGCTTGCGGGCGATTAAGACTGCATGGGCTTCTGGAAGTTGGTAGTTGCCATAATAGTCTAGGATTTGAGCTTGGAAACCAACTTGACGTAGTTTTTCAGCCATATTTTTGGCTTCATAAAGACGCAAGCAATGTATCTCGTTGTCGCGCCTATAGAACTCTCCGACTTTTCGCAAGGTAATAATGCGGCGAGTTAACCCTGATTGTGCGCGATCTTCTTGCTTTTCCACCAGAACTATCCAGTCTTTCCCTTCTGTGAAGGTCTTCGTTTTCTGTCCTGGCATCACCTGTCCCGGCTCGGCAATATCGAAGATGAACATCCCTCCCGCACCTAAAGCAAGATAAATACGCTCAAAAAGTTGAGTGAGTGCCTGATAACTATTGTCTTCGTCAAACAGATAGTTAAAACATTCGCCGATGGAAATAACGGCATTGCAAGCGGGTATATCCGCCTTAAACAGGGATTCAACTCGAAACTGGGCGTCGGGAACTCTCGTTTGAGCGATCGCAATCATCGATTCCGAAATATCAATTCCGAGAACGTGGTAATGAGCTTTCGTGAGTTCTAAGGATAATAAGCCACTGCCACAGCCTAAATCTACGACTAGCCCTGCTTGAATGTTGTTTTGAGCCAAAATTTTGAGGATGCCCGGCGCAGATTGGAGCGCATAATCGCCATAGCCAATATCATGAATGTAGGCAAGATCTTCTCTGTAATATTTTTCCATCCCCTCGCTCCCATCAGTTATTAAGGACATTTTCTGCGATCGCATCCTCACCCAGCCTAATACTATTGCGGAAGAGACAACCGCCTGGGCTGGTCTAGGTCGAACTGAACCTAGGGTAGATACCTTTTTTTTATTTTCCAATATGGAGACTTTTTAATTATTCAAATGACCTTGACGAGTTTAGAGAGAAGGCATTAATATGTGGGCAAACTGCTAGAGAGCAGCGCATACTTCTTTAGTGCAAAGCTAAACCGTTGGCTTTGAGGGATTGGCGAGAAGACACCTTAGCGTGCAGTCGAAATCCCTAGGCAAGGGAGGAGATTGTCTTTGCTTCCCCAGGAATTGAGCCAAGCTTTTTCCATAAAACACTTGTCTTTCTAAGACACTAAGGCAACCTTATCCATACTTCTGCTAAAGGGATAGGGTTTTTGTGTTTTTGGAACCATTAAATCAGCGCTCCTTCCTCAGCTAGACCAAGATTTCTCGATTTTCCGTCCTATTATCCCCGACGTTTCCCCACCAAGGAAGCGTTTTTTTTGCGTGAATCCCTGGAGGTTGCTCAAATGGAATCTACATTGTCTCAACTGCTGCCGCTTAGTGAGGACAGCATCGACGAAATGCTATTGTTATCTGGGGCAAACTTGTTTCCGTTCCTGCTCAACAGCATTTTTCAAGAGAATATCAGCAATATCTTTGCCGTTGCCATTGCTGTTAGTAATTCTGACGGCGATGCCACGGCCATTGTTGACATTGACATCAATCAGGTCAATAATTTTACCTTTGAGGTTGACTCCTTTGAGGAGCAAGTTTTCCTGTCTTCGCTATTTAACTCAATTTTCCAGAGTAATTTTAGCGATATTACTAGCATTGCCATCGCCTTGAGTTTATCGGGGGGGAATGCCACCTCCCTGGTTAACATTACGGTCAATCAGGAAAACAATATTGACATTGTTTTTGAGGGAGAAGAACCCATTGGGTTGGTGACTTCCCTGGAATTTCGCCAGCGTCCTAACCAGCTTCAGATGGAAACCCTGTTGGAAGGACAAATCATTGAACGTACCAATGGACGGCAAAATCAACCCGCACCCGGAAGCGACCTCTTTGAAATTTTTGCGGTGGATAGTTCTGATCTTCTCGCGCCCAGACGGCGACAAAGTTTTCGCGATCGCACTTTTTTCGACCAGGGAGAAGGGATCGGAATTACCGATGGGGAAGACAGTACCCCTGCCACAGCAAAGCGTATTGAGAAAGACGAGATCCTGGGGATTGCCGTGGAGAATTTTGCCGCAGACCGGGGGATTCTCACCGTGGATCGCCTTGCCTCTGACAATGGAGCCAGCATTTTAGTGGAAGCCTTTGCCGAAAATGAATTGGTTGACTCTCAAGTTTTTAATCTAGGTCAGGTTGCCAGCCCTCAAACGCTTAATTTCATCAGCGACGGACTCTTTGATACCTTGCAGATTTCCGCCGCCGACCAGGATACGTCCTTTACTTTCCGAGGGCTGGAACTACCGGAAGCGGTTACGGTTTAAGCCTAGCCCCTTTCTGGCTGGAACAACTGCTAAGGCAGGCTAGTCATGGCTTGCCATGTTATGGTGGCGAAGGGGTTAGGGGTGGTGTGCAACTGCGATCGCCCAACTCCCCATCGCCATTAACCTTCCTAGGAGTAGGGCATGAGGAAATTGCGCGTTGGCTTACTGTTTGGGGGCCGCTCTGGCGAACATGAGGTCTCCATTCGCTCGGCAAGGGCGATCGCCAAAGGAATTACGGCGGCGGAAAATCAAGACAAATACGAGTTGGTGCCGGTTTATATCCAGAAAGATGGGGTTTGGCAGGCCGGCTCCCTGGCAGAGCAAGTCCTAGCGACCAAGACGCCCCTGACCACCGCCTCCGATAAAAAAGACCAACTCTGGCAATTTCCTGCCCAGGTTGCTGATATTGACCTGTGGTTTCCGATTTTGCACGGGCCCAATGGCGAAGATGGCACCATCCAGGGGATGCTCACCCTGATGCAGGTTCCTTTTGTGGGCAGTGGTGTTCTGGCTTCTTCGACGGGCATGGATAAGTTGGCCATGAAAACGGCCTTTGCCCAAGGCGGATTGGCCCAAGTGAAGTACCTGGCTGTCACCAGAGAACAAGTTTACTCGAATCCTTGCATTTTTCCGAAGCTTTGCGACGAAATCGAAGCCAGTCTCGGCTATCCTGCCTTTGTTAAACCGGCCAATCTCGGCTCCTCCGTGGGCGTGGCCAAAGTGCGATCGCGATCGGAGTTAGAAGCGGCCCTGGACAATGCGGCCAGCTACGATCGCCGCATGATTGTGGAAGCGGGGGTGGTAGCGCGAGAAGTGGAATGTGCGGTACTGGGCAACGACCATCCCCAGGCGTCGGTGGTGGGGGAAATTCGCTTTGAGAGTGATTTTTACGATTATGAGACCAAATACACCGAAGGCCGCGCCCAAATGTTGATTCCTGCCCCCCTGCCAGCGGACATAATCCGGCAAGTTCAAGCCCTGTCTTTGCAAGCCTTTGCGGCGATCGATGGGGCCGGGCTGGGGCGAGTGGACTTTTTCTACCTTGAGGCCACGGGAGAGCTGTTAATCAATGAAATTAATACCTTGCCCGGTTTCACGGCTACCAGCATGTATCCCGAACTCTGGGCAGCCAGCGGCGTTGCTTTTCCCCAATTGGTCGATCGCCTGATTCAACTGGCTCTGGAGCGTAATTCTTAGCATTTAGCCAGCCTTAATCCGGTTTGCGCTGCTGCCACCACTCTAGATAGGGTTGCCAGTGGGATTCCACCAAGCGAGCGACTTCGGGATCGTAAGCATAAGCATTCTTGCGATAGCCAGCTAATTTGGCTATATAGGTCTCAAACCGGGGTTCGGCTGCATCCCATCCCGGTAATTCCAATTGGGCGTAGATCCGTTGAATTTCCAGCAGGGGATTCGCTTCCAACGCCTCAAAACTCAACTCCACAAAGGAATTTTGGGGTAAAACCGCGCTGTCTGATGCCAACGCCCCCATTAATCGCGGATAACTCTCTAAAATCAAAGATTCAATTTCGGCGATCGCCAATGGGTCGTAAGCTTGCAGAGCCAGTTCCGGCAGCAGCCGCCTGAAAAAATGGCGCGTAGACTGAAAAACCACATAGGGATTGCGGACAATGTGGATAAACTTGGCATCGGGCCAGATTCCTCGCAAACGGGCGATGTGCCCGGTGTAAACCGGGTTTTTCAAGAGCAAGCGCCTGCCCTGCTGATGGAGGGCAACTTTTTTCAGTAAATGAACGTGACAGCGCCGCCATGCCTCAATTTCCTGGGTCGTACAGCCTTCAAAAAACACTCCCCGGCGAAAATGCTCGGCAAAGCGTTTCGGGAAATACAGCCCGTGGTAGTAGGAAATCGGCCCCATGCTCGCCAGGGGAATGGAGTCTTCCTGGGGGGAATCGGGGGTAATTGCCACATTATCCACGTAACGGTCTTCGGGCAAGGCCAGGGCTAGCAACGGTTCCAGGCGACGCACCAGCCCCAAAATATCCCAGGGTAATCCCGATGCGAGCGGGGAAATATAGCCAAATTCTGGGGATTGACCCAAAATATTGTGCAAATGAGTGGTGCCACTCCGCCAATAGCCCACAATAAAAACTGGAGCCGTGATTTTAATCTGTTCCTCCCTCCCCGTCATCCACAGCCATTCCGCCGTAGAAAAGGGCAGCCGCGCCAGGGAAACGACCGCAGCCAAACTGGCCTGGGGTAAATAGCGCCAATCCACGCCTCCGTTGCTAATAATCAACTGTAATAGCCGAGGGAGATTGCTGCCACAGAGCGGATGGCCAAACTGGACATTATCCGGCTCTCCCCACCTTCATGCGTAGAGCCTGGGTCGCCAAGGTTTTGCCAAATTCCCAAACTGCGCCCGGAACTCGATGGGCATCGGCTACCACATCAGCCACAGCCGTCTCCAGCCAGTCACAGTCCTCCTCGCTCAAAATTAGGGGCGGAATAAACTTGACTACATTCATGCCGTGGCCCGACACCTGGGCTAAGACCCGATGGCGCGTAAACAGCGGCACTACGATTAACTGGGAAAACAAGCCTTTATTAGCGGTTTCCAGCATGGCCCAGGCAGCCTTCAGCGACCAGCTCTTCGGTTCGGCAAATTCCAGGGCGATCATCATGCCCCGACCCCGCACTTCCTTTAAACATTCATACTGCCCTACATAAGCTTGCAGCTTCGTCAGAAGGCGATCGCCTAATTGAGCGGCCCGCTCTACCAACTTTTCCGATTGAATGACTTCCAGGGTGGCAATGCCGGCGGCCATGGCCAAATTATTCTTGCCAAAGGTATTACCGTGAACCACCACCCGATCTAGGCGACTAAACACCCGCTCAAAAATCCAGGCACGACACAACACTGCTCCCACGGGTACAAATCCCCCGGAAAGGGCCTTGGCCACGCAGAGAATGTCCGGTTCCACCCCCCAATGTTCGACGGCCCAAACTTTGCCAGTACGGCCCAACCCCGTCTGCACTTCGTCAGCAATAAACAGCGTCCCGTAATTCCGGCACAGCGCCGCTGCCGTCGGTAAATAGCTCGGTGGGGGAATTCGTACCCCATGTCCTTGGATCGGTTCCGTAATAAAAGCTGCCACATCCCGCCCCGCCAGCGCTCGCTCCAGGGCGGCCCCGTCCCCAAAGGGCACTTCCACAAAATCCGCCAGCAGCGGGCCAAACCCTTCCCGATAGTGGGGATCGCCTGTGGCAGACAGCGATCCCAGGGTCAGTCCGTGATAGCCCCCCTGACAGTAGACGATTTTGCTGCGTCCCGTGGCACAACGGCTAAATTTAAGCGCCGCTTCCACCGTTTCCGTCCCGGAATTAGCAAAAAAAACCCGCTCCAACCCCGCAGGCGCGATCGCCACCAACTGCTCGGCCAAAATCCCCGCCAACAGCGACACGTCCAACTGCACCAAATTGGGCAAGTCAGCCGTCAGCACCTCTTGCAGCGCCGCCACAATCTGTGGATGGTTCCGCCCCAGGGCAAACACCCCAAACCCACTGAGCAAATCCAAATAGCGATCGCCCCGGTCATCGTACAGGTAGGCCCCTTCGGCTTTCACATAGCGGCGATCGTAGCCGATGGTTTGGAGTACCCGTACCAGTTGCTGATTGAGATAGCGATCGTGCAGCGCAAAATTTTCGCTCTGTCGCTGTTCTAGGAGTTGGCGAATGCTCATAAATTGGCTTTAATATCGGGATTAATCTCGCAGTTTTAAAGACCTGCCCCTAGGGGGATAAAAATTTCGGTTTTTCTCCCCAACTTATTAATTTGATACTAGCTATATATTCTATACTCCTTTTCCTCCCAGGCTGGTCAAAAATTTCCGAATTGAAATCCCTTCATGCCACGGAAAAAGCGCTCCCGTGAACGGAAGCGCTTGAGTTAAATTGAGCGAACTAATCGTTAATTAAACCTAGCCAGGGAGTGTCGGCGCAACTTCGCTAGCAGCCAGGTCAAGGGGAAAGTTGTGAGCGTTACGCTCGTGCATGACCTCGAAGCCCAGGTTGGCGCGGTTCAGTACGTCCGCCCAGGTATTAACAACGCGACCTTGGGAATCCAGAACGGATTGGTTAAAATTAAAGCCGTTCAGGTTAAAGGCCATCGTGCTGATGCCGAGGGCGGTGAACCAGATACCGATGACCGGCCAGGCTCCCAGGAAGAAGTGCAGAGCGCGGCTATTGTTGAAGCTCGCGTACTGGAAGATCAGGCGGCCGAAGTAGCCGTGAGCCGCCACAATGTTGTAGGTTTCCTCTTCTTGACCAAATTTGTAGCCGTAGTTCTGGGATTCGTTCTCGGTGGTTTCCCGAACCAGAGAAGAGGTTACCAGGGAACCGTGCATGGCAGAAAAGAGTGCGCCGCCGAACACGCCTGCAACGCCCAGCATGTGGAAGGGGTGCATGAGGATATTGTGTTCGGCTTGGAACACGATCATGAAGTTGAAAGTGCCGCTGATACCCAGGGGCATGCCGTCGGAGAAAGACCCTTGACCCAGGGGATAGATCAAGAAAACAGCGGTCGCGGAGGCCAGGGGGGCGCTATAGGCCACGCAAATCCAGGGACGCATCCCCAGGCGGTAGCTCAACTCCCACTGACGACCCATGTAGCAGAAGCAGCCGATCA
>JAAUTE010000324.1 GCA_012031815.1 Chloroflexaceae bacterium | reverse complement strand
GGGCGCATTTTGATCCTTTGCCCACTCGTTCATGACAAAGGTATCGTTGACCGAGACGCAAACAATGTCATCAACGCCGCATTGCTTGAGGGCGGGAGCGAGGGCATTATAGCCAGGAACGTGGGTAGACGAGCAGGTGGGGGTAAAAGCCCCTGGTAGGGAGAAAAGCGCTACTGTTTTACCTTTAAAGAGGTTACTGCTGGAAACATCAGTCCACTCGCCGTCGCGGCGGACGCGGAAGGTAACTTCGGGAACGGTCTGGCCTTCACGATTGGGTAGCATTTTTAACTCCTCTGGTGAGATAACTCGGACTCGTTATGAGTTCGCTTGGATAAACTTTACCGAGAGGTAGGGGAGTTTGTCAAGGCATCTAAGCATTTTCCTGATCCCAGTTCCGCCAGCCCCCAGGAATCGCGATCGCCAACTCTGCCCGGAATCGGCAGTCGTCGGGGGGATAAAGTCCTAAGATCGATGGTGGTAGTCCCACGCAAGCAACTTCTGTGAATCGACCCCCTCGTCTGCCCCACTGCTCCTCCCCATCCCTGGCATACCTGTTCTCGTGAGGAAACTCTCGCACTCCTGGAGAGCAACATTGAAACTGGATTGAGTACTGTCGAAGTGGACGCGCGGCAAAAACGCTACGGGCGCAATGAACTCGAAGAAACGGCAGGTCGCAGTTCCTGGCAAATTCTCCTGGAGCAGTTCCAAAACATCATGCTGATCATGCTGATCGCTGTGGCCATCGTCTCCGGCATTTTGGATCTGATTGCCCTGCGGGGGGGTCAAATTGGGGTGAGGGAAATTCCCTTTAAGGACACCATTGCGATTTTGCTGATCGTCATCCTCAACGGCATTTTGGGGTATTTACAGGAAAGTCGTGCGGAAAAAGCGCTGGCAGCCCTGAAAAACCTTTCTTCTCCCAAGGTGCAAGTCTTGCGGGATGGACGGCGGCGGGAAGTGGATGCTCTAACCCTGGTTCCGGGAGATATTGTTTTTATTGAGACGGGAACCCAACTGAGCGCCGACGGGCGCATTATGGAAGCGGCTAACCTGCAAATTCGAGAATCTGCTCTCACCGGAGAAGCCCAAGTCGTTAACAAAAGCACCGACGCCAACGGACTGGAAGCCGATACTCCGCTCGGCGATCGCCTGAACATGGTCTTTACGGGGACGGAAGTGGTGGTGGGGCGCGGTAAATTCATGGTTACTAACATCGGTATGGGCACAGAATTGGGCAAAATCGCCCAGATGCTCCAATCGGTGGAGAATGAACCGACGCCGCTTCAGCAGCGGATGAACCAACTAGGCAATGTGCTGGTTTCGGGGTCGCTGATACTGGTGGCTCTGACGATTGCCGTCGGCGTCCTGCAAGCAGGTTGGGGACGGCTTCAGGAATTGGTTGAAGTGTCCTTGAGTATGGCCGTTGCCGTGGTTCCTGAAGGACTGCCCGCGGTAATCACCGTTACCTTAGCCATCGGCACCCAGCGCATGGTACGCCGCAGGGCCCTGATACGCAAGCTGCCCGCCGTGGAAACCCTCGGTTCGGTTAATACCATCTGCTCGGATAAGACAGGAACCCTCACCCAAAACAAGATGGTGGTACAGGAAGTGCAGCTCGTTCGCGAAACCTTTCAGGTCACGGGGGAAGGCTATGCTCCAGAAGGCGAGTTTCTCAATGGCGATCGCCAGCGCATCAAAACCCTCGAATACGGGGAGTTACAGGCATTATTAATGGGGTGTGTCCTCTGCAACGACGCCGCTTTGGTGCATCACAACGAAGCCAGAACCGCTCCTGGGCCTTGGCAATGGGATATTGTGGGCGACCCCACCGAAGGCGCACTGCTGGTACTGGCCGCTAAGGCTGGGTTGGAACAACAGGCGGTTACCCAGCGCTTGGAGCGGGTCGCAGAAATTCCCTTTACCTCCGAGCGCAAGCGCATGAGCGTTGTTTGTCAGGATGCCAACCGCCAGCAAGCCGCCGCCAACGGCCATCCCAGTCCCTATTTCATCTTCACCAAAGGCTCCCCTGAGCTGGTGTTAAACCATTGCCAATTCTTTCAGCTCGGCGATCGCACTCTAGAGCTAAATTCAGAGGTGCGCCAGCAAATTCTCCAGGCCAACAACGACCTGGCGGCTCGCGGCTTGCGGGTGCTAGGGCTGGCCTTTAAACCCCTAGACGCGCTCCCCGATGGCGATATCGACGCTGACACCATCGAACAGAGCTTGACCTGGCTGGGGTTAACTGGCATGTTAGATGCACCCCGGCCCGAAGTCCGCGAGGCGGTAGCTAAATCCCGTGCCGCTGGCATCCGTTCCATTATGATTACCGGCGATCACCAGCTCACCGCCCAGGCGATCGCCCACCAGCTTGGCATTGCCACCCCTGAAGACCAGACCTTGACTGGACAGGAGCTAGAGCAAATCAGCCAGAGTGAATTGGAGGAATGGTAGATCGGGTCAGCATTTACGCCCGCGTGTCTCCAGAACACAAGCTTCGCATCGTCAAAGCACTGCAAAAACAGGGAAAATTTGTGGCGATGACTGGGGATGGGGTTAATGACGCGCCCGCCCTCAAACAGGCTGATATTGGCATTGCGATGGGCATCACGGGCACGGATGTCAGTAAAGAAGCTAGCGACATGATTTTGCTAGATGACAATTTTGCCACCATCGTCGCGGCGACCGAAGAAGGCAGGGTCGTTTACAGCAATATCCGCCGATTTATTAAATATATCCTCGGCAGTAATGTGGGAGAAGTGTTAACGATTGCCGCCGCGCCCTTGCTGGGATTGCCGGACGTTCCCTTAACGCCCTTGCAGATTCTCTGGATGAACCTGGTCACCGACGGCTTGCCCGCCCTGGCCCTAGCCGTGGAGCCTGCCGACCCTGAAATTATGAATAAACCGCCCTTTAGTCCCCAGGAGAGCATTTTTGCCAGGGGGCTGGGGAACTACATCGTTCGCATTGGCATTATTTTCGCAATTATTTCGATCTCGTTGATGATTCTCGCCTTTGAGAGTAGTCAGGAGTTGGGCAATCCTGGTTCTTGGCGGACGATGGTGTTTACGACCCTGTGTATTGCCCAAATGGGTCATGCCTTGGCCGTTCGCTCCGATCGCCTGACGATTGAGATGAACCCCCTCTCTAATCCCTATTTGCTGGTAGCGGTGGTGGTAACGACGATTTTGCAGTTGCTGCTGGTGTATGTGCCGCCTTTGCGTGACTTTTTTGAAACGGAGTACCTCACGGCCCAACAGTTGCTGATTTGCTTGGGCTTTAGTTCCCTGATGTTTGTCTGGGTAGAGTTGGAAAAACTCTTTTTCGCTGGTATCGTCGCCGTCAGCGCTAGGTCACCCCTATAAATTTTAGGAAGACTCTGGGGAAAAGGCGATCGCAACGCAGGCACTTAGCGCATAAAATATTCCTACAATTGCGCTGCCCGCTGTCTAAGGTCTTCAAGGAGCTATTCCCTTGCCTAAACTACTGCAATTATCAAGAGTGATCGATCGTCTGAATGAATGGATGGGCCGCCTGATTTATTGGCTGGTGTTAGGGATGGTGCTATTGGGGACGTGGAATGTGGCGGGCCGCTATCTGGGACGGTTGCTGGGGCAGAATTTAACGTCCAATGGACTGATTGAAACCCAGTGGTATCTTTTGACCTTGTTTTTCTGTGGGGAGCAGCTTACGCGCTGAAACACGACAACATGTTCGGGTAGACATTTTTTATAGAGATTGGAGTC
>JAAUTE010000323.1 GCA_012031815.1 Chloroflexaceae bacterium | reverse complement strand
CCAATCCACCGGAGCCGGAGATACGTTCATTGCTGCCCTCACCCTGGCCATCGCTGCCGGAGCTGATCCCAAAGCCGCCGCCCGCATCGCCGCCACGGCCTCGCACCTCGTCGTTCAACAACTGGGAACCAATACTTGTAATTTCGCCCTTCTACGCCAATCCCTGAGCCAAATTCCTAAAATCCTCCATCGCAATTCCTTGGAAGCTATTGTTAACCATCATCGCCATCAGGGCCAGCAAATCGTCTTTACCAACGGCTGTTTTGACCTCCTGCATCCGGGTCACGTTACCTACCTGGCCCAAGCAAGAGCCTTGGGAGATATTCTCATGGTCGGCGTCAACTCTGACCGCAGCGTCCAGGGTTTAAAAGGCCCGACTCGCCCCATTAATCCCCTCGAAGATCGTTTAGCCGTCCTCGCCGCCCTCGAAAGCGTTACCTACGTCATTCCCTTCGACGAATCGACCCCCAGGGAATTAATCAAAATCGTCCGACCCGATATTTTTGCCAAAGGCGGCGATTATACCCCGGAAACCCTGGCTGAAGCCCCCCTGGTCACCCAATTAGGCGGTGTTATTAAAATCTTGCCCTTCCTTGGCGATCGCTCCACCACCAGCATCATTAAACGCATCCAAGCACTAGAGCGCAACCCCTCTAGCCCTAAATAAGTTCTGACGGTATGAAAAATGAACAAGTTAATTGCGCTACTTATGGAAATGGGCGTTATCAAATTTGTTGAAACATGCTAGCAACCACTGGCGCTAATCTTAATCGTCAAACCTCCGAACCTGATTGGGCGCAGGTTTGGAAACAGGCGCAACGGATTTTGTGTGTGCGTTTGGATAGCATCGGCGATGTTATCATGACAACTCCCGCTCTCCGTGCCCTCAAAAAAAGCGGCGATCGCCAATTAGTCTTGTTAACCTCTGGTGCTGGTGCAGAGATTGCCCCGCAAATCCCGGAATTAGATGATTTGATTGTTTACGATGCTCCCTGGTTAAAAGCCACGGCTCCGCGCCAGGATAGCGGCCCAGAGTATGCCATGATTGATTATCTTCGCAGCCTGAAGTTGGACGGAGCCGTTTATTTTTACGGTTTATAGCCAGAATCCTTTGCCGAGCGCATTTTTACTGTACATGGCTGGGATTCCCTTACGCTTAGCCCACTGTCGGGAAAATCCCTACCAACTGCTGACCCACAGCCTCCGCGACCCGGAACCGGAAAAACTGATCCGCCATGAAGTGCAGCGGCAACTGGATTTAGTGGCCAGTATCGGCTCCTCGGTCAGTGACAATCGTTTGAAGTTAACCATTCCGCCCCCGGCGCTACAGCGAGTAAAATCCTTGCTTTCCGAGCTTGGCCTCGATCGCAACCGGCCTTGGCTGGTCATTCATCCGGGAGCCACAGCCCCTTCCCGCCGTTATTCCCCGGAGAGTTTTGCTGCCGTTGCCGAAAAATTAAGCGAAACTGCCGGAATGCAAATTCTCTTTACCGGAACCGAACCAGAACAGGCCTTAGTAACAGTCATTCGGGAAAAAGCGCGATCGCAGACTTATTCTCTGGTGGGGCAATTGAACTTGGGCGAACTGACAGCCTTGTTGTCCCTGGCTCCGGTGTTAATCTCCAATAATACCGGCCCGGTTCACATTGCGGCGGCGGTGGGGACGCCGGTGGTCGATCTCTACGCCTTAACTAATCCCCAACATACGCCTTGGGGAATTCCCTGTAAAATTTTGTTTCATGACGTTCCTTGCCGCATTTGTTACAAGAGCATCTGTCCCGAAGGCCACTACAATTGCCTGCGCCTCCTCGAACCAGAAACCGTCGTTAGCGCCACCCTCGAACTCCTGGAAACCACCCAAACCAACCCCGGGGCTGCGGCCAACTACCAACCGCTACTTGTTTCTTGAGGCGTGCCACCAGAAGAAAATCTACCTGCTTTAAGCGAAATGGGGATAAATTTACAGGTGTTGTCCTAGGGCATCCAGTCACCAGGGAGTTTCTGTCTAGAATAGGCGATCGCCCCCAACCTCCCGCCCGTTCAGCGGAAAATTTCAATTGAGCCAGCTTTTTTCTCAACGGCTGGAGTCCGAGATAAGGTTTTCTAATCTTTCTGGCAAAGTTTCGAGATCGGAACTGCAATCGGGGAGTTTTTTTTCTCAAAGCGCCAAGCTTTTTTCTCGGCCCGTCAGGTGCAATTCTCCATCGGCCCAGAAAATTTCTTCAACCCTGGCGTTTCCGACCCTAGCAATGCCGTCCCAAACCCCATCGAGGAAGACAAAAACTAGACAAGTTTGCGAGCAATTTGCACGGCTGAGAGAAAAGCAACTTCAATCGTCTCGCCAAAGTGCTGCTCTAGTCTCGGTTTTGCCCCCTCCCACAAGGCCCGTGCGTCGCGATCATCAAGCTTAATATATGCCGAAAGCGTACTGAGAAGGGTTAAGTAATCGTCAATACGATAGGTGCTTTGCCAGGAAAGGGTGTCTGAGATTAAATCTTGAAACCGTCCCGAATCCAGAATCAATTGGCCGAGTTGCTCTAAGTCCGCCCCTTGGGATGCCTGGCCCTGGTACGGCTCGATTGCTGGAGCATAGGTTTCGTGGAGGTCGCGCAGTACTTGGTAAACCTCTGGGCGGGGTTCGGGAACAACATTCCACAGCAAAATTAACCGCCCGTTGGCTTTCAGGGTATCGGCAATCTTGGGATAGCACTTCCGGCGCAATCCAGTGAATGGAGGTGGCCGCTAACACCGCATCGCAGGGAACTGCCGTCCAGTCTTCAAAAGCCAAGTTGTGGAAGGTGACGTTGGGATAGGAAGCGCAAGTTGTCCGGGCAAGCTCATATAAAGCCGCATTCGGCTCTAAACAAATCATTTCACAGCCCAGCGGGGCAAAAGCCACCGTCGCCGTCCCCGGCCCGCAGCCAATTTCTAATATTCTGGAGCGGGCATTCAGCTCGGCCGCCACCACCGCGCGATCGCAAAGAGCCTGGGGATAGCGGGGTCGAGTACGATGATAAGCAGCCGCCACGGACTCATACCAGACTTTTTTCTCGGCCAGGGCTTTGTCAGCAAAGGTTTTCAGCCGTTGGGCAAAAGGGTTCACTGCGGTGGGTCAATACCGGACGACGGAGACTTGCAGATCGAACATTTCATCGAGCAGGTCTTCTAGCTGTTGGGGGCTGAGCCGCCTGCCCAAGTCCGGCCCCGCCAGGAAATCCTTAACCGACATCTTCTTGTCTCGGAAATTCCGCACAAAGTCGCGAATTTTTTCCAGGGTTTTCATTTCGGTGCGGGCCTGCTCTAGCATCTCTTCGATGGGGTCAATGCCATCGCGCTTAGCCCGACGGTAATCGGAAACCGTTGCTCCTTCCGGTGTATTTCGCAGCTCTCGCAACTCTAGCTTAATGGTTTCGTACTGGGTTTTCAGTAGTTGGTTGTCCTGGGCGAGGCGATCGCATTGCCGCTCCAGATCGTTTTGTTCGCTGGGCTGCCAATCGGCCCGGCCCTGCTGATGCTGCTGCTCAATTTCCAAGAGTCGGGCAAAATCTTGCTCTTTGTAGGCGCGGTTAATTTCCTTCATGATTTCCGTGTGCCGCGCTTGCGTTTCGCTATCGGTGACGCGATCGGGGTGGAAAATTTCCGCTAATCGCAAAAAAGTCTGGCGAATCTTACGGGCATCAGGCGATCGCGTTGAGGCTGCCTGCGACTCCCCAAATCCTGCGGAAGGGTCAGAATCTTCGGGCGGACTCGCCTCTGATTCATCGGCAGACCCTGGAGGCGTCTCAAAGAACTCGTCAAGTT
>JAAUTE010000322.1 GCA_012031815.1 Chloroflexaceae bacterium | reverse complement strand
AACTCTCCTTGGAAACCTGATGGCTCTCCTTGGAAACCTGATGGCTCTCCTTGGAAACCTGATGGCTCTCCTTGGAAACCTGGCAACTCTCCTGGGAAACCCGATCGCATTCCTTGGAAACCTGGCAACTTTCCTTGGAAACCTGGTGCAATTCCTTGGCGGAACTGAGTTATTCCTTGGAGTCCCCCGACCATTCCTTGGTAGGACTGAGTTATTCCTTGGCGGGACTGGGTTATTCCTTGGAGTCCCCCGATCATTCCTTGGCGGGATTGAGTTATTCCTTGGAATCTTTCATTTATTCCGCTTAGACCCTGGCCTCCACCCTCCCCGACCAGTGCCCATAGGCAGACAGTGGGAAAAAGCGATCGCCGCCGATTCTGGTTTGGAATTTTATGCTACTGAGGAAGAGAGCGGTTCCAACGAAACTAAACCATCGTCTTCAAAATCAATCCCCAATGATACCCCGTCATCAAAGCCGTTCCCAGTAACGGTTTATATCCTGAAGCTAAAATAGGAACTATTTTTTCTAAATTGTCCCAAACGATTGTTGCTAAATGTATTGATAACAATACTTCGCTACCATCCGCTAACCGCGCCAGCGTGCTGGAATATAACGGAAGATTCATAGTACTCACTGCTTGTGGAGGTAGGGTGAGGTGGTCGTTAAAGCCAGTATCAATAATAAAATCGATGGAAAAATCGGGCTGTTTCGGCAGGCGAAAAATTATCGGCACTATCGCTTTACCGTCGATTATTCTTCCGTAAATCATTGGACAGTCCGCTCGCTCGCCCCTCCAAAACTAACGGCAACGTCGAAACCAATACGCATCGTAAATAATCTGGCCTGGGGATTTTTCTGCTTTAACTTCAAGGCAGATTCTACGCCAGTTTGATCAATGCCGTATTCACCGGTTTCGGCATCAATTACGATCATTTTGCCCAGGTTATTCTCCTGTTCGACCTGCTGACGAATGCCACTCTCGTAAAATCCCTTAGCTCTTTGGGCAACTTCTTCTACACTCCAGAAAATAGCCTGCATAATCATTTATCTCTCTTGTGCTTGGTATTTATGATATAGCGTTTCTGAAGATGTTATAAACTCCTGGCCTTTAAACTATCGGGTAACCAAACTGCACAGTATGGCTGAACCCCCCCCCGACCAGTGCCCATAGGCAGACAGAGGGGAAAAAGCGATTCAGGAAAAATCAGGGAACTGCCTCGCATGGAACTGAGCGTAGCGGCCATTTTGCGCCAGTAATTCTTCGTGGGTTCCCGACTCGATAATTTCCCCCTGTTCTAAAACTAAGATGCGCGTCGCCCGCCGTACCGTCGCCAAACGATGGGCAATGATAAACACCGTCCGTTCCTGTCGAATCCGCTCCAGGGCTTGCTGCACCAGCGCCTCCGACTCCCCATCCAAGGACGAAGTCGCCTCATCTAAAATCAAAATCCGGGGATTTTTCAGCACTGCCCGCGCGATCGCCAAGCGCTGTCGCTGTCCCCCCCGACAAATTCACGCCCCGCTCCCCCACATAGGTGGCGTAACCCTGGGGTAACTGCACAATAAATTGATGGGCATTGGCAATTTTCGCCGCCGCTTCCACCGCATCCGCTTCCCAGTGGGTCTGACCAAAGGCAATATTCTGAGCAATGGTTCCCGTAAATAAAATCGTCTCCTGGGGAACCAACCCGATCTGCCGCCGCAAACTCTCCAAGGTTGCCGCCCGTACATCTACCCCATCCAGCAACACCTGCCCCGCCTCCGGATCATAAAACCGGAGCAACAAATTCACCAGGGTTGTCTTACCTGCCCCCGAAGACCCCACCAGCGCCACGCTCTCCCCCGGACAGGCCAAAAAACTAATCCCCTTCAACACCGGCCCCGACCCGTTGCCCGCCGTCCCCGGATAGGAAAACCAGACATTTCGCAACTCCACTTTTCCCGTCACCGGCGGCAGCGCGATCGCCCCAGTGGTTTCAATGACCAGGGGTTTGAGGGCCAGCAACTCAAATATGCGATCGACGGAGGCCTCTCCCTGCTTGAACTGGTTGTAATTGTCTGTGAGGTGAGCAATGGGATCGATGAGCATAGCCACCGCCACCGCATAGCTGACAAACTCGCTGGCCGTGAGATTCTGCCGGGAAATCTGCCACCCCCCCAACAGCAGCAGCACCACCAAACTCATGGCCTCCAAAACCCCACCACCACAAACTGCACCGCTTTAATTCGTTCTGCCAGGTACTTCACTCGCCGATTCTGCTCTGCCTCTTGAACAAAGCGGCCAATTTCATACTCCTGGGCCGCAAAGGCCTGCACTAGGCGAATCCCGCTCAACACCTCGGTTAGCAGAGACGACAAATTGGAAATCCGAGCCTGGGCGCGTCGGGAAAATTGCAGCAACTTCTCCCCAAAGGCCCCAATGAGCAGGGCCATCATAGGTGCAATGACCGCCACCGCCATCGTTAACTGCCAGTTGAGATAAACCATATATCCCAACACCACCACCAATTGCAGCACGCAGGGCGTAAAGTCGTGGAAGAATTTATTAATCGCCTCCCCAATGCGATCGATGTCTTCGGTGAGGCGGTAGGCCAAGTCCCCGGTTCTAGCCGTTTCAAAATAGTTGAGGCTGAGGGCTTGCAGGTGAGCGTAGGTCTGGACGCGGAGGTTGAGGACGATTTGCAAAGATGCGCTAGCCATCAACGCATCTTGCCCAAATTGGGCCGCCCCTCGCACCAAAAACATCACCGCCGCCACCCCAGCCAGCCGGGCCAAATCCTCCACATTTCCCTGGCCCAAATAATTGGCCATTCGTCCCGCTAACCAAGCCAGCAGCGGCCAGAACGCCGTAAATACCACCGTACACCACAGCGCCCGACCAATAGTGCGCAGCTCGGGCCGCAGATAGGGAAGCAGTTGCCAATAGTTAGATCGCTTCAACAGGACTATCCTTCGCTAAGATTCGTCAAAGCCGTTGACACTCCCCAGCCCTAAAGGGACGGGGATTCTTCAATCTACGAGCCAACTTGCTTTGACAGGATTGCTCCAGCCAAAGTAGAGGTTGATTCTCCTGAAGCGTTGCTCATGTCTAGCATGAAGCTTCCCGTATGCCCTACGGTAGCCAATCCCCGACTGAGGATTACCTGAGCGGATGCGTAGTCTCTTGGCATGACACAACCACATTGACAGGCGTGGGTACGAGTGCTGAGAGACTTCTTCACGATTGCATGACACTCAGGGCATTCTTGGCTTGTTCCTGCGGCTGGAACGGCAATGGTTATCTTTCCAAACACTTTGCCAAAATATTCCAGCCACACACGAAATTGATACCAAGATGCGTCGTTAATCGATTTAGCCAGACAATGATTCTTCACCATATTTTTGATTCTCAAGTCTTCATAGGCGACTACATCGTTGGATGTGATTACGCATCGTGCCAGCTTAATGGCATGATCTTTACGCTGCCTACTTATTTTGAGATGGCGTTTGCCAAGAATCGTTCTGGCTTTACGACGATTGTTTGAACCCTTAACCTTACGACTGACACGCCGCTGTGAACGTCTAAGAACCTGCTCACCCTTGCGAAGGAAGCGGGGGTTCTCCGCTGTCTCATTATTGCTATCGGTGTAGAAATCAGTTAATCCAACATCTAACCCAATGGCGCGACCAGATGGTGTTATCAGTTCACTGCGTTCAATGGATACGCAAAATTGAACGTAGTAGCCATCTGCGCGCTTCACTATCCGAACCCGCTTGATTTGTCCAATTTGATAAAATTCAGGTCGCGATGTCCCTTTCAGTTTTAA
>JAAUTE010000054.1 GCA_012031815.1 Chloroflexaceae bacterium | reverse complement strand
TGGGGCTACACGGGCTTGCTCAGCCTCGGCCACGGGATTTTCTTTGCCCTGGGCGGCTATGCGATCGCCATGCACATTTTGCTGCAACTGCCAGCGGGACAACTGCCGGACTTTTTCTCCCTCTACGGGGTGAGCGAACTGCCCTGGTTCTGGCAACCCTTTTATTCCTTTCCCTTTACGGTGGTGGCACTGGCGGTGATTCCGGGGATTGTGGCGGCGCTATTTGGCTATCTGGTCTTCCGCAACCGCATTAAAGGCGTTTATTTCTCGATTTTGACCCAGGCGGCCCTGCTGGTCTTCTTCAACTTCTTCAACGGCCAGCAAAAACTGATCAACGGCACCAACGGACTCAAGACCGACACTGGAACCTTTTTTGGGGCTTTTAGCCAGTTCTCCTGGGGTTCAGCTAGCTTTCTTTGAATTTAGCCTCCTGTTTCTGCTGCTGATCTATGCCCTCTGCCGCTGGCTGACCTCTGGCCGTTTCGGGCGCTTGCTGGTGGCCATCCGCGATGATGAAACCCGCGTGCGTTTCACCGGCTACAATCCCACGGGTTTAAGGTGCTGGTCTTTGCCCTCTCCGGGCGATCGCCGGCATATCGGGGCCTTGTACACAGTGCAGACGGGAATTATTACCCCCAGCGCGATGGAGGTGGCTTTTTCCATTGAAATGGCCATTTGGGTGGCCGTGGGCGGACGGGCGACCCTGGTGGGCGCGATCGTGGGAACCCTGCTGGTACAGTTTGGGCGCACGCTGCTCAGCGAGCAATTTCCTGAAATTTGGCTATTTTTCCAGGGGGCACTCTTTTTAATCGTGGTTTCGGTATTGCCTGATGGGTTAGTGGGCTGGCTCCGAGACGTGGGTTGGGTCAAACTGCGCCGCTTACTCGGTTGGGAGACGCGACTACTCACCTATCCCGGCCTTCATGACCCCGAAGTCCAGCAAGAACGGGAGCAGTTGGGAAAATCTCCCTAGCTACCAGTAAATTCTATGCCCCTCTCCTCCCAGCCTCCCAGGGGAGGGGATGGGGGAGAGGTTTCCCTGGACTAAGCCGCTACGGCCAGCTCCGGGATTGCCAAGAGACCTTCTGTGCGAGCCATTGACAGCATCAGGTCAATCACCCGCATGGAATAGCCCCATTCGTTGTCATACCAAGCCACCACCTTAAAGAAATTGCCATTTAGCTCAATGCCCGCCCCCGCATCAAAAATGCTGGAGTGACTGTCACCCCGGAAATCCATCGAAACCACCGGCTCCTCTGTATAACTCAGGATTCCCCGTAATTCGCCCTCGGAGGCTGCCTTCATGGCCGCACAAATTTCAGCGTAACTGGTGGTTTTCTCGGTTTTAAAGGTAAGATCCACCACAGAAACGTCCGGGGTTGGCACACGGAACGCCATGCCCGTCAGTTTGCCCTTCAGCTCTGGCAATACCAGGGTTACAGCCTTGGCCGCCCCCGTGGCAGCGGGAATAATATTCTGGGCCGCTCCGCGCCCGCCCCGCAGGTCTTTCCTGCTAGGGCCGTCCACCGTCGGCTGGGTGGCAGTCATGGCATGAACGGTGGTCATCAACCCTTCTCCAAAGCCAAAATTGTCCTGGATGACCTTCGCCACCGGGGCCAGGCAATTGGTTGTGCAACTGGCATTGGAAACGATGCGATCGCGATCGGGATTGAAGGTGGGGTGATTGACGCCCATCAGGAGAGTCGGGACTTGATCGGGGTCTTTGGTGGGGGCGCTAATAATGACCCGCTTGGCTCCGGCAGTGAGATGCTGGGCCGCCCCGTCGTAGTCGGTGAACAATCCCGTCGATTCCACGACATAGTCAACTCCCAGGGATTGCCAGGGCAATTCCGTGGGATTTTTGCTGGAGAAACAAGGAATAGTTTGCCCATTGATGGTAATTCCGCTCTCAGTGGCGCTTACGTCTCCGGCAAATTGACCGTGGGTAGAATCATATTTCAGCAGATAAGCCAAGCAATGGGGGGGAACCAGGTCATTAATGCCAACAAATTCCAGATCGGGGTGGTTGATGCCACCGCGCAATACTAGCCGACCGATGCGACCAAAACCGTTGATGGCAACTTTCAATTTCCGAGCCATAGCATGTTTCCTCAGGATTAAGCTGGCAGAAATAGGACAATCGAAGGCAAGAACAGGAGAAATACAGACCTCAAACCCGACCTTGAGTCAATGGTGAGCCTTAACTCTCACTTTCTCTCTGGAGGCTGAGGTAGTCTGCAAAGTTTCCAGATTCTAGCGCGGTTTTTCTGACCAGCGGCGGATTGTTAATCTTGACTTAGCCTCAAGGATGGGTCGCCAGTAAATCTTAAAAAACCCTAAACATAGCCATGTTCTGCCAAGAAACCAAGGCTAACAGCAGATTGCTCTGGCGTGGGTGGCAGGGAACGAACCGAAAGTAACTTATCTACGTATTTTCCCAGAAGGTCGCTTTCCAGGTTTACCCAGTCTCCCACTTGCAGGGTGCTGAGATTGGTCTGTTCGTAGGTGTGAGGAATCACTGCTACCTTAAACCAGTGGCCTTGCCCATCGCAGTCCGCCACAGTCAGACTAATGCCATTCACCGTAATACTGCCCTTGATCACTAAATAACGGGCAATTTGCTGCTGCCACTGGCTTTCGTAGCCGGCCGCGGCCCAAAGGTTAGCTCCCAAGAGCGCTCCGTGGCGATCGCTCGGTGAGACAGCCCAACCCATCCACGTGGCCGGCTCGACCAAAAATCGCCCCCCCAGCTTAATCTCCCCACCCGCAGGGATGGCTCCACATTAACCCACTCCGCCGAGGGAGAGCGCAGCCCCAGGGTTGTCCGTCCCAGGGTTTCAGGAGACAAAGACGCCACAAATCCAGGAGATAAAAGCGCTTCCACGGTCAAACAGGCTCCATCCACCGCTACACTATCGCCAACGGCTAAATCTGCCCAATCTCCGGTTCCCATCGGAACCACCGCAAAGCGATCGCTGCTGAGAGGGCGTAATCTTCCTCGTCCTTGAATTAATCCAGTAAACACAAGAATTAAGCTCCTAACATGGGTTTATAGGAATTAGTTGGGGCGATGGTATGCAGTTAACGACATAGGGTATGTATTTTTAATTAAGCTGACCCTATTGCTCTCATCGTAGGGCATACTGAAAAAGGACAACCTACTCGGTCGAAATGTCGTCGGGGCATTGACTTGGTATTGCCAGTGACCTGGTCGAAATACTGTTTTGCGCTGTCGTTAGACCCGTTTTTCCTTCGCTTAACTCCTGCTGCCCACCGAGTTTTTGAGGCTAAGCCAATGATTGAAATGAAAGTTGCTGGAATTGCCTTAGATGCCGTTACTCGCAGTCCAATTGTGCTGCTCAAAGATGGTTCTGACCGCCGCGCCCTGCCCATCTACATTGGACAAGACCAAGCTAAGGCAATTATCGGTGCTCTAGAACAACAAAAGCCGCCTCGTCCTTTAACTCACGACCTGTTTGCCAACCTCATGGACGCTTGGGAGTTGAAGCTGGAGCGCGTGATCATTCATACGCTCCAAGACAACACGTTTTATGCGGTTCTCTGCCTGCAACAGGGCGAAATCAAAAAAGAAATTGACTGCCGGCCCAGCGATGCGATCGCCATTGCCTTGAGAGCTAACAGCCCCATTTGGGTGATGGAAGAAGTGGTAGCAGATGCGTCAATTCCGGTAGATCGAGAGGCAGACGAAGAGGAACGCCAGGCATTTCGAGATTTTATCTCGAATTTACGACCGGAGGATTTCAGTCAGCATGGTCGTGCGGCTGGCACCGATTCCTAGCATCATCCGCAATTCATCGCCAGAAGTTGGCGTTATGGCATGAAACAGCGGCGATTTGGCCACACCAACCAACTGCTTTCCGTGTTTTCCCTCGGTACCATGCGCTTCAGTGACAGCCGGGCGGCCCAGTCCACGATCCAGGCGGCGATCGCCAGCGGTATTAATCATCTGGAGACGGCACGGAGCTATGGCAAGAGTGAATATTATGTGGGAGAAGCACTACAGACCCTTGCCATTCCGCGAGAACAGATTTTTGTAACCAGCAAATTGCCTCCCACCCTCACTGGTTGCCAAATGAGCCAGGAAATTGAGGAATCCCTCGCCCGGCTGCAACTTAATTACCTGGATGGTCTGGCGCTCCACGGCCTCAACACTTGGGAGCAGTGGCAGTGGCTCAGGGATAGCGATTGCCTGGACGCGATCCAAGCAGCCATCTCGGCAGGCAAGGTGCGATACCTAGGATTCTCCAGCCACGGAACGCTGGAGTTGATTTTAACAGCGATTGGCAGCCATAAGTTCTCTTTTGTCAATTTACACTACTATTACTTCTTCCAACGCAATGCCCCGGCGATCGCCGCCGCTTGGGAGCAGGATTTAGGGATTTTTATCATCTCGCCCGCCGACAAGGGAGGCCAGCTCTATCGACCCTCGGCAACGCTCCGCGCCTTGTGTGAGCCATTTAGCCCCCTGGCATTAAATTATCGTTTTTTACTACAAGATCCCCGCATTACCACCCTCAGTCTCGGCGCAGCCCATCCAGAAGAGCTTGAGCTTGCTCTATCCTTGGGCAACAGCGATGGCCCCCTCTCCCCTGGCGAACAGGCCGCCTTCGCCGCCTTGAGCAACACCAAACCCAGGTTTTGGGCAGCGATCGCTGCGGCCAGTGCTATGAATGCCTCCCCTGTCCCGAAGCCATTAACATTCCTGAAGTTTTGCGCCTACGCAACCTTGCCGTTGGTCTGGACATGGAGGAATTTGGTCAGTACCGCTATCGCATGTTTGAAAATGCCGGCCATTGGTTTCCGGGCCGCAGGGGCGATCGCTGCACTCACTGCGGCGATTGTTTGCCCCGCTGTCCCGAACAGCTCGATATTCCGTCCCTCCTTGGCGATACCCACCACGCGCCTCAGCGGCCCCTCCCGCCGCCGCCTTTGGGAAGCCTAGGCCTATCCCTTAACGCCGCTGCCGACTTCCGTAGGAATAATGTAGCGCTGCACCAGCAAAAACAGGACTAACACGGGAGCGATGGAAATAACCGAACCCGCCGCGATCGCCCGCCAATCCAGGGAAAAGGTGCCTGCCAGGGTCGCCACGCCCAAGGGCAAGGTATAGTATTCTGGCTGGTCTAAAACGATTAAAGGCCAGAGAAAATCACTCCAAGAGCCAATAAACACAAAAATTGCCAGGGTTACTAGGGCTGGACGGACAGCGGGAAGCATAATATGCCACCACAAGCCCAATTCGCTACACCCATCCAGGCGGGCCGCTTCTTCCAATTCCTTGGGGACGCCCTGAAACGCCTGTCGCAGCAGAAAAATACCAAACGCTGAAGCCAAATTGGGAAAACGATGCCCAGATAAGTATTCCTCAAGCCAAGCTGCACCGCCAGAATATAGAGAGGAATCATCACGATCTGGAAGGGAATCATAATCGTGGCGACAATCAGGGCAAAAATTAGCTCTCGCCCTCGGAAATTCAGCCGCGCCAGCGGATAGGCTGCCAGAGCGCAAAACACCAGATTCAAGGCCACGCTCAGCAGCGCCACTAAAGTACTGTTGAAAAAATAGCGGACAAAGGGAAAAGCTTGCCAAACCTTAGGGAAATTTTCCAGCGTGGCCGCTCTGGGCAGCAATTGCGCCCCTGCCCCAAAAATGTCTTCGCCGGGCCCTTTCAGGGAGGTTGCAACCAGCCACAGCAGCGGGAACAGCATCAAGACGGCGATCGCCACCAAGACCAGATAATGAAGGGCAATTGGGGGACGAGAATGGTTGTTAAGCACAATCGAAGTTGGTTGGTTGACAATTTAAATTATAAAAAAAGCTCTGCTTACAGAGCCTTGGGAAATCAACGGATTTTTAATTCTACTGCGGGGACAGGCCACTACATCAGTTAGCTCTCCGAGATAGAGACATCTCCGTCAACCCATCCTCAAGGGGAAATAAAGCTAGGATGGCTAGCAAACCAATATAAAACCGGGCATTAAACAAAGGCGAAGTCATTGGCCAGGGGAACCCCTAAATTATTTGTATTGGCAATAGTAATACTGCCCGCATTCCAAATACCATCGGCATCAAACAGCAACTGATCGGTATCCGTTGCATAGGCAAAGCGAACGTTGCCCGCTGCCCCAAGAATATTCGCCAGGGTGTCAACATAGATGTTCGTGGTAGCCGATTGACCAGCCACGGTATTGACAACAACCTGAGTTCCAGCAACGGGCGCACCATCATAGGTAGAGGAAAGGAATTCAAAGCGCTCCCCCGCCGCACCTGAGTTAAAGTCAGTAACGCTATCGATACCTTGATTGGTGAAGCGGAAGATATCACCACCACTGCCGCCTGTTAGGATGTCGTTTTCCTCTTCTCCCACTAACAAATCATTGCCACCGCCACCGAGTAGCGTATCGGTGCCCTGGCCGCCAAAAAAGCGTATCATTACCACCGTTTCCGTTCAGTTGGTCGTTACCGCTGCCGCCAAAAAGCGTATCACTACCACCCCTACCAAATAACACATCGTTGCCCTCTCCCCCATTAAAGATGTTGCTCCCACCACTACCATCTAAAGTGTCGTTGAAAGCAGTTCCGATGGCGTTTTCGATGCCGCTCAGGGTATCGGTTTCGCCGCTGCTAAAGGTGGCTGTGGGTGTAGCCAAATTGAGATTGACCGTCACACCAGAAGTCGCCTTGCTGTAGTCGACTGTATCGTTGCCCGAGCCGCCATTGAGCGTATCATTACCCAAACCACCAATAAGGACGTCGTTTAGGTTGCCGCCGGTCAGTTGGTCGTTGCCCGCGCCACCAATGAGGGTGTAACTGTTGCCGCTAACATCCAGACCGAATTGAAAAACCGCGTTAGAAGCGGCTCTGGTGATGTTGCTACCACTGGTTCTGAGAATATGGGTTGCAGAACCGGTCACGAAGGGGGAAATAACAAAGGTATCGGTATTGGCAGGCAGCCTATAAGAATTAGAAAATTGTGAATTAAAACCCTGAAGCGTGCTGTCTGTATCCGCGTCAGAACCATTGCGAAGCCGGAAGGCGGCTCCGTTAAAGCCAGCAGTCTCTACTGTCGTCCTGCCAAAAGAAGTTAAGTCAATACCATCAACTGAAGTCGGAATAGAAATGGAAATAAATTGGGGCGAACTGGCGAGTCCATTACTATTAATGACGTTAAACAGATAGCTAGACAGAGATATAGAGTTGGCAGGAGCAACAATGGTTAAAGGAACGGTTGCTGATTTTCCAGAAATGGTTATGGTTGTCATTTTCCCTCTTTGGTGTTTAATTAACCGAATATATGTGAATCAACTTTAGGTTTTACTGAGCAAACAGGCAGTCGTAAAATCCCGATGAATTGCCCGACCTAATTGTGTTGTCGTAACCCTAATGAGCTTTTCAAGGAATGGTTGAGTGCCGAAAGATTACCATCCGCTGTCATCACTAGCATGAAAGAATGCCTAATGTTTAGATGATAAATCGCAGATCTAAAATTTTGAAAAGCTTACCAGTCCACTTCTACAAAAAAATTGCCTTTGCTTGGTTTTCAGCTTCCAGTTAGGCAAAACAATTGAGCTTGTCAGCCATGAGACTTTGGGAAGCACAGTAAAAAGTTTAACTTGTAATTTTCGCTCTGGCAACCCAAAACCAAGGCTTTTTTTTAAAGTTTCTCTTTATATTTCTTCTATTTTTCTTTTATGGGTAAATGCCTTGTTTATTTGACCATTCAGCCAATATTGCCTGTTTAAGGCAAAAACAGGGGCTAGAAACCCTTGGGCGATTATACTTGCGTAATGGCGATCGCCAATGGTGAAGGACTGATGAGATTCCAGCAGTGCCCCAGTAGTTTTAAGGGGAGGGTTGCTGGCAAAAATACGGAAAATATTGGTCGTTGAAGTCGAGTCCTTAAAAATTTCAGCATAGGGGTTGGTTAAATACTTATTGGGCCTGGCTTGGTGACCTATAATGGTACATAACTTGACACTTAAATTGGCTAATCTTGACTGTGATCCCAGGGGGAAACCTTGTTCCGCTCCATCGCGATTCAGAGCGTCTTGAGAGCTGCCTGCGGCAAATTCCAGGCGAACCAGGCGTTTATTTGCTGCGCGATCGCACTGGGGGCATTCTCTACATCGGCAAATCCAAAAAGTTGCGATCGCGGGTACGTTCCTATTTCCGTGAAGCGGGGGGGTTAAGCGAGCGGATTGCGCTGATGGTGCGCCAAGTTCATGAAATTGAGTTTATTGTCACGGATACGGAGGCAGAGGCACTGGCGCTGGAATCCAACCTGATCAAGCAACACCAGCCCCACTACAACGTTCTCCTCAAGGATGACAAAAAATATCCCTTTGTTTGCATCACCTGGTCAGAGGATTATCCCCGTATTTTTATCACCCGCAAGCGGCGTTTAAGTAACGAAAAAGACAAGTACTATGGCCCTTACGTGGATTCTCGCTTGCTACGCTACACGCTGCACATCATCAAGCGAATTTTTCCCCTGCGGCAGCGGCCCCGTCCCCTGTTTAAAGACCGTCCCTGTCTGAATTACGATCTAGGGCGCTGTCCCGGCGTTTGTCAAGCCCTGGTGTCGCCGCAGAATTACCATAAAACCGTGCAAAAAGTAGCAATGGTTTTTCAGGGACGGACTGGGGAGCTGGTGGATATTTTGACCGCCCAAATGGAAAAGGCAGCAGAATCCCTGAATTTCGAGCAGGCTGCCCGCTGTCGCGATCAAATCAAAGCCCTCAGTAATCTCAACAGCGACCAAAAAGTCTCCCTTCCAGACGATACAATTTCCCGCGATGCGATCGCGCTAGCGGCGGACGAGCAACACTGTTGTATCCAATTGTTTCAAATTCGAGCCGGTCGCTGGTGGGTCGCCTGGGCTTTTTTGCCGATGCCAAGTCGGGAGAGCCGGGGGCAATTTTGCAGCGGGTGCTGGAAGAACACTACAGCACGGCTGATGCGGTGGAGATTCCGGCGGAGGTGATGGTGCAGTGGGAACTACCGGAGGGAGACATGCTGGCCCAGTGGTTGCAAGAACGTCGAGGGCGCAAGGTTTCACTGATTGTTCCCCAGCGACAGACCAAGGCGGAGCTGATCGAAATGGTGGAGCGCAATGCCCACTACGAACTGGAACGGACGCAGCGAGCGGCCGCTCGCAACGGGGAAGCCTTGCAAGATCTCGCAGAAATTCTCGATCTTCCGGAGTTGCCTCACCGCATTGAAGGATATGACATTTCCCACATTCAAGGGGCAAACGCGGTGGCGTCCCAGGTGGTTTTCATTGAAGGCATTCCCGCCAAGCAATATTACCGTCATTACAAAATCAAAAATCCCGACGTTAGAACCGGGCATTCCGATGATTTTGCCAGTTTAGCCGAGATCATTAACCGTCGTTTCCGCAATTATACTGAAGGGGCGTTGGCTAGTGAATCCTTAAGCGGGGAAAAACCGGATTTAATTTTAATCGATGGCGGTAAAGGACAACTTTCGGCGGTTGTTGCGGTTCTCCAGGAACTAGACTTGCTGTCAGACATCCGAGTTTGCTCTCTAGCGAAACAGCGGGAAGAAATTTTCTTGCCGGGAGAATCTGCTCCCGTGCCTGCCGAAGCGGAACAGCCGGGGGTTCAATTGCTGCGCCGCGTCCGAGATGAGGCCCATCGCTTTGCGGTGAGTTTCCACCGCCAGCAGCGGCTCAAGCAAAGTCGGCGATCGCGATTAGAGGAGATTCCGGGGCTGGGTTTTCAGCGACAAAAGCAGCTATTAGCTCATTTTCGCTCCATTGACTACATCCGGGAAGCTAGCGTTGAACAATTGGCTGAAGTCCCCGGCATCGGCCCCCACTTAGCAGCGCAAATCTATGACTACTTTCATCCCCGTTAGGGCACTCGCAATGCTTAATGTCGATCACCACATCTCGTCGTAAATAATGCCACAAAACAATTGCGATCGCACCATGGCTGCGGCCACGGCCAAACCAGTTCGAGTTAATTAGATTGCTTTTGTAACTAATTACGCTTCGAGAATGGGTCTTGTGTTGACGCTGGCAGCGATGTCGACTATCTACTGATTTCTGATTTAAATAATCCATCATTCATTTCAAGGGGGTTACGACGCTTTTCTTGGGATGGCGGTTTTCCTTTGGGTTCCCCCTTGGCGGTCAATTTAAGGTTGTCTACGGTCTTGACCAACTCGGGTCAGCGGTTCTCGAACCGGGAGCGCTTCTAGACCTGGTTGCCGTGAGTGCGATCGGGCTAGCTGGCAAGCTTAAAAAAACGAGCTTAAGCTTATTAGGGCCGCACATATTGTGACTGTCCCTATTGCTTACAGATTTCAAGGCATTTTACCAACGGAAAATGCGCAGGCTAATTCGCCAAGATGCTGCCTAAAAAGGTCATTTTGGGGTTTCAGACACCTTGTTTGTTGATGGGCTTAGATAGATAAAATTTCCAGGGGACGCATCATAAAAATTCCTCGAAAGGCGGTTGACAAATCTTGATTTTCGTGGAGTTTTTGCACTCTGGAGAATAGGGTTGGGCAGTAGGATAAGAAATTAACCTGTATGGAAAAAAGTCCATTAATCAAGATGGATTTCAGAAAATGAAGCGAAGGTCACCAGACAGAACAATATGATCTAATATTTAGTAAGTAGACTCGCAACTTCTCCGCGCTCAAATCATGAAAAATTCTCACAAGCTCCCCGACAAAACCGAAAAAGGTGCTGCCAATACCCTAATCTTTCTCCATGTGCCTAAAACCGCAGGAACAACCCTGAATTCCATCCTGGATTACAAGTACAAGAATTTCGTAATTCACAGCATCTATGAACCAAATCAGCAGAAGAAAATAGATGAATTTAGCTTATTACCTCTAGAGGATCGGAAAAACATTCATCTATTAAGAGGTCATGGTATATTTGGGTTACACGAACATCTTCCAAATCCTTCGATCTATATCACCTTGTTGCGGAATCCCATCGAAAGAGTCGTATCCCATTATTTTTACGTTAAAAGAACTCCTGAGCATTATTTATACAATACTGTTATGTCACAAAATTTGTCTCTAGAAGAATACGTTTCCAGCGGGATTTCCCGCGAGTTAAATAATGGACAAGTGAGAGATTTATCCAGGTTAAAGCCTGATTTTAGCCATTGCTCTAGGGAAATGCTGAATTTGGCTATCAATAATGTTTACCAACATTTTTCTGTGGTGGGAGTGCAGGAGAAATTTGACGAGTTTTTGCTACTACTTTCTAAGAAGCTGGGTTGGCGAGACGGTTGGCGAGGTTATCCGTTCTATCAGAAAAAGAATGTTACCAAGAAGACGTTTGACGGCAAGACTATTTCCCCGGCAGCAATCGAAATTATTGAAAAATACAATGATTTAGATATAGAATTTTATGAATTTGTAAGCAAGCGGTTTGATGAGCTGATAGCTGAAGTTTTCCACCCACTGGCGTTCAAACTAGAGCTAGCCTGGTTTCGCTTTTTAAATAGATTAAAATCTAATTGAAGCGATTTTAAATTTTTGATAATTAAATTGTTGACGCAAGCTTCAATAAAACCTAACCACTGAGTAACTGTTGATAAAGCTGTAAATATCGTTGTGCCTGGTCTTCCAAACGATACTCTGCAAGGGCAATGTTGCGACAATTGTGGCTAAGACGATGGCGAAAATCATCATTCTTCAAAAGTTCAACGATTTTGACGCTGAAGTCATCGATGTTTTCGGCTTGAGCGAGTAAACCCGTTATTCCCGGCCGGACTAAATCTGGAACGCCACCTACCTCAAAGGAAACGGATGGCGTTCCACAGGCCATACTCTCTTGTAACATCAGGGGGAGATTATCGGCGCGAGTGGGAAAAAGGAATAAATCGGCTGCGCTATAAATTTCAGCCTTATGCTGTTCATTTTTAATATATCCTAGCCCTTTTGCGGTGATATCTAATCCCTGGGCGATCGCATCGCTACTACTCCCTAAAGTCAGCAGCATTAAGTCTTGTTTTAAAAACTTGGGCAGGCGAGCAAGAGAGCTTTGTAGCAAATCATGTCCTTTGCGGTAATCAATTGCATTGGCCGCACCAAAAAGAATGGCTTTCTTGTCTAGAGGAATGCCCCACTTCTGACGGCAGAGTTGGCGATTGAGAGGTTGGTAAATATTTGTGTCAATTCCATTGGGAATACAGTAAACCTCAAAACGATTCAATAAGCTCTGTTTAACTTGTTCTGCTAGCCAATGACTGGGGGCGATTACCGCTAAATGAGTGTGGCGATAAACCCATTTTTTTAAGCTGCCACTCTACAGCAGTGCTGTCTCGCTTTACTGCAGGATAACTCTCTAGATCGGGACAGTGACCGCAGCCAGTTTTCCAGCGATCACAGTTAAAACTATAGGCACAATGTCCGGTAAAACTCCACATATCATGGAGGGTAATAACTGCTTTTTTGTAGGCAGTCAAATAAGGTAGTGCTAAATAATTAAAATAATTACCATGCAAGTTATGAAAATTAAGAATGCTGGTTTCTTGGAAAACAGGTTGCCGAGGAATATTAAACGTATTAAGAATGCCTGTGTAGTTTAGTCCAAGCTTTCTTTCTAGCTTTATAGTCCGTCTTTCTAATCGCCCACCTGATTTAATGCGAGAAACACGACTGTCATTGCTTTTTTTAAGGCCAACTAATAATTTTGAATCTATGTCTATCTTTAGCAGGGCCTCGTGAAGTCGATAGGCGGCGATCGCCGCTCCTCCTTCAACATCAGACCAGTTTATGTGAAGAACTTTCATGGGATAATGGCTGGGGTGATTTAGATTTTAAATCGGCATAAACATCGTAGCCGATTTGTAAAGCCGTTTTTTCTATATCTGGTAAAATTGACACAATAGCATCGTAGTTGTTTTGCTTCCATTTGTTGGGGTTGGGAACAGTTACGGTTGTTCGGCTCAAGGGAAGCTTGCAATCCTCCGACAAAACTGGTTCACCAATTTCTAGATCTAAAGCTTGGCCAATGTTTTGAAGTGTTAAAGCTGGCTGATTAACTAAATCTTCGTACTTTACTTGAAGAATGGGTTGAGAGCGCTGGACCTAAAAAAGCGAGAGCAAATTCGATATGCTGCTGCCAACTCCAGGCACAGATCTGGGCGAGAGAATAATGCAATATGTTTTGCCAACCGGAAGGAGCCGGATAGGTCCAAACCTCTACGGTTTTTTGTTCACATTTACTAATAATTTGATTGAGTTGGGGTTTGCTAAATTCAGCTTTTCCCCAGCCATCCATCATGCTACTGATATTAGCTCTGGGATCGCGGACTAAAAATAAATACTGTGCACCTGGAAAAGCGCGATCGATAACATCTAAATGAAAACAATTGGCGATCGTTTTATCTAAATAACGAATTCTTTCTATGCCAAGCTTATAGGTGAATTTTGCTTTTCCTGCTAGTTTATCTCTAAAATATTTGGTTGCTTCTTGATAAGTTCTCTTCCGTAACTTCTTGAGTTTTTCCGCATCGATCTCTTTTAAATCAATGTAATCGCTAGGCTCCTTCATATTCCGATAAGGAAAGATATTCCACCAGATACGGTCGGCTTCGTATTGTAAATAGTATATATTTTTGGCCCTGCTCAAGCATTCAAACAGTAGCGTAGAACCTGAACGGGGGGGAGAAATAATAAAGATTGGCCGAGTAAAGCTTTGATAAGTAGCGAGAGCATCGAGAGTAGAGCCTATTTTCTTGAACACAAATCCCTTCCTTCCACTTGATTTAACCAGGAATTCTTGCATAACATGGGCGAGTTTAACCCCAAAGACAGCCGGGCATAGTACGAACTAGAGTATGGCATTCAGGTAAGGATACTTGCCAAAATACGATTTTGTCAAAGTAAAGCCGTAAGAAACAGTTTTTACATAAAGATGCTGAGTTGCGACAAGAAAACTCTGGGAAGCTAAGTTGGCATGGTTAGCTAGTAGCTTTATGGAAGAAGAAATAATTTTCTTCTATCCAGAGGTATATCTCAATTAGCGCCCAAGGTTTTTGAGGTTTCCTTGGGATGTTGGTCTTAATGGGTAACTGCTTTAATTTTTTGTGTCTGATCTTTTCAGGAACATTGAGGTTAGCGTCCGTGACATTTCGCGTTTTTTTCGGGTAAAAGTCCTATTTTTGTGAGGCTAGTTTGTCAGCCCATCGGGTTGTTTCCGGTAAACGGTATTTTGAGGTGCAGCTTAGTACGTAATCGATCGCTGTCGGTAAGGCAATGCGGTGGCCGATGGATACGTATAAAAGTCTAACATTGGTACGCGATCGCAAAGCTGCGCCGACAATTTCCCCGCGATGGCGTAGGGGTTGCCAGTGGCCTTTGTCGGGAGGAACCTCGTCGTGCTGGCCGACCAAAATCGATTTAGCCACGCCAATGGTGGGCAATTCTAACAAGACTCCCAAGTGACAAGCAATCCCAAACCGGCGGGGATGAGCGTAGCCCTGTCCGTCACACATAATCAAATCGGGCAAGGTCTTAAGTTGCTCCAAGGCGTCTAAAATCGCTGGGATTTCTCGAAAGGACAAAAAACCAGGAATATAGGGAAATGTGGTAGGACGGCGGGCAATTCGATGTTCAATCACGGTTAGCCCGGGGAAACTCAAGACAGCCACTGCCGCTCTGGTAATAGCGTAATTCTCTTCAAAACCGACATCAACCCCGGCTACAGTGCCAATGCTTCCCAAACGATCCTCTGCAATGACTTGCGATCGCAATTGTTGTTGAACTACCGTTGCTGCTTCGGCAGTTTGGGGCCAATTGAGGGGTTTTTCCAGGGGCATAAAGGTTTTGGGCGGCGATCGCCCACAGGAATTTTAAGGGGTTCTAGTTTTTCTAGCTTATCAATAGATGCCGCCCCAATCAGCCAAGGAGTTCTATTTTTGCCAGGGATTTTAGCTGCTTATTCCCGTGATTAGCTCCTGTTAGCTAAGCGCGATCGCAATTGCAATTGAGTTGACATGCTTATCTTTTATTGACAAATTATTCAAGCCCTCAGCGAAATAGATTTGGGTCTTTACTTCAAAAGGCGAGGCTATCGTTAATGATGATTTAAGATAGACAGGCAACTTTCTTGCCTAAAATGATGCTTGAATCTCATGGTTTTCCTAATTATTTACTGAACCTTTGGTAAAAAAAATTAATTGGCTACCCAGAAAATGCTAGCTAGCCCTTAATTTCTCAAAATCACCTCTTTTTAGATCTAAATTTAGCTACCTGTAGGAAGGCAAAAATTATGGTTCAAGCTCCTGTTCGCGAAACCAGCAGCGCTCTTAATGCCGAAGAATTGCGTAAAATCCAGGCTTATTGGCGAGCCTGTAACTATCTGGCAGTGGGCATGATTTATCTACGGGATAATCCGCTACTGCGAGAGCCACTGAAGTCGGAGCATGTTAAAACTCGCCTGTTGGGTCACTGGGGCACGAGTCCAGGCTTGAGTTTTATCTACGTTCACCTGAATCGGTTGATTAATCAATACGATTTAAATGCTATTTACATTACCGGGCCGGGTCACGGGGCACCAGGGGTTCTGGCTCCGGTTTATTTGGAAGGAACCTATTCGGAAACCTATCCCGATAAGAGCGAAGATGAAGCCGGGATGCGTCGCTTTTTCCGGCAATTTTCCTTCCCTGGCGGCATCGGCAGCCACTGCACTCCAGAATTACCCGGTTCAATCCATGAAGGCGGCGAATTAGGCTACAGTCTCTCCCATGCCTATGGTGCGGCCTTTGACAATCCCGATCTGTTGGTGGCCTGCGTGATTGGGGATGGCGAGGCAGAAACCGGCGCACTGGCAACGGCTTGGCACTCCAACAAATTCCTCAATCCCGTTCGCGATGGGGCTGTGCTGCCGATTCTCCACCTCAATGGCTACAAAATTGCCAACCCGACCGTCCTCTCCCGCATCAGTCACGAGGAGTTGGAAAACCTGTTTAAGGGTTACGGCTACACGCCCTACTTCGTTGAAGGTTCCGACCCTGAAGCCATGCACCAGACCATGGCCGCGACCCTCGATCGCTGTTACCAGCAAATTCGCTCCGTCCAGGAGGAGGCGCGTAATTCTGATACGCCTCAGCGCCCTAGATGGCCCATGATCGTGTTGCGATCGCCGAAGGGATGGACAGGCCCCCAAGCGGTGGACGGCCACAAAGTAGAAGGATTCTGGCGGGCGCACCAAGTGCCGATGGCGCACATCCACGGCAATCCCGAACATTTACAGATCCTGGAAAACTGGATGCGGAGTTACCAGCCCGAAGAACTGTTTGACGACCGGGGCCGGTTGGTTCCTGAACTCAAGGATCTTGCTCCTTTAGGCGATCGCCGCATGAGTGCCAATCCTGCTGCCAATGGTGGTTTGTTGTGCCGGGATTTGATAATGCCGGATTTTCGTCACTATGCCGTAGATGTGGGTAAGCCTGGTCAGAGCGAAGTGGAGCCGACCCGGATTTTGGGGCAATTTTTGCGGGACATTATGGGCCGCAATCCCAACAATTTCCGGGTGTTTTCCCCGGACGAATTGGCTTCTAATCGCCTACAAGCCATTTATGAAGTCAGCAAGAAAGCCTGGATGGCGGAGTTTTTGCCCGAAGACTTAGACGGCAGCGAGCTATCTCCCCAAGGCCACGCAATGGAAATCCTCAGCGAACACACCTTGGAAGGGTGGTTAGAGGGCTATTTACTCACCGGGCGGCACGGATTTTTTGCAACCTATGAAGCCTTTGTTCACGTAATTGACTCCATGTTCAATCAACATGCCAAGTGGTTACAAATCTCCCGCGATCTGTCTTGGCGCTCCCCCATTGCTTCGCTCAATTACTTGATTACCTCCACGGTTTGGCGACAGGATCATAACGGCTTTAGCCATCAAGACCCTGGTTTTATTGATGTGGTGACCAACAAAAGTCCAGAGGTAACCCGCATTTATCTGCCGCCTGATGCCAATTGCTTGCTGTCTGTTGCCGATCACTGCTTGCGTAGCCGCGATTATGTGAATGTGATTGTGGCTGATAAGCAATTGCACCTGCAATATTTAACGATGGAAGAAGCGGTCATTCACTGCACCAAAGGCATTGGTATTTGGGAGTGGGCGAGCAACGATGATTGCGGTACAGCTCCCGATGAACCGGATGTGGTCATGGCTTGCTGTGGGGATATTCCGACGATGGAAGCCCTGGCGGCAACGGCAATTTTGCGGGAGGAATTTCCTAACCTGAAAATCCGGTTTGTGAACGTGGTAGATCTCTACAAACTCATGCCAGAAGAGGAGCATCCCCACGGTTTATCGACCCGTGATTTTGATTCTTTATTTACCCCTGATAAACCTGTTGTCTTCAATTTCCACGGCTATCCCTGGCTAATTCACAAGCTCACCTACCGCCGTACCAACCAAGAGCGCATTCATGTCCGGGGCTATAAAGAAGTTGGCAATATCAACACGCCTTTGGAGTTAGCGATGCAAAACCAGATCGATCGCTTTAATTTAGTGATTGATGTGATTGATCGCGTGCCCAAGTTAGGCTCGGCGCGGCTTACGTGAAAGAGCGCATGAAGAATGCCATCATGACCACACCAACTA
>JAAUTE010000321.1 GCA_012031815.1 Chloroflexaceae bacterium | reverse complement strand
CCGCGATGAACTGCTCCATCAAGGCTTTGCACTCGGCTAAATCCAGGTTAATCACCTCAACGCCACGGGAGACGAGCCAAGGCGCTGCCCCCGCAAAAGTACTGGCTTCGCCCGCAATCACTTTGGGAATGCCAAACTGTACTACCGCCCCGGCACAGAGATAGCAAGGCATCAAGGTTGAGTACAGCACCGTCTCCCGATAATGACCGATGCGGCCCGCATTGCGCAAACAGTCAATCTCAGCGTGGGCCACCGGATCGCTATTCTGCACCCGCTGATTGTGACCCCGACCCAGGATTTGTCCCTGGCGCACCAGCACCGAACCGATGGGAATGCCCCCTGCCGCTAGTCCCTGTTTCGCCTCCGCGATCGCCGCCGCCATAAATTCGTCCATCTTCCCCTCCCTGAGGCTGGTTTAACCCCAAATTATAGGGCGGGGTTTCCCCCCAGCGATCGCCGGGCCGCCGCCAACAATAACCGCTGTTCGGCCTGGCCAGGGCCCAGTAAGTAGACTCCACCGCATCCGGCTCCACCGACAGGGCCGAGATCCCCCAATTGACCAGGCGCTCCACCAGGGACGGGTCTTCAACCACGGCTTGACCGCAAAAGGAACAGGGAATGCCCAACTGCTGGGCCTGCTCGATTAATTGCTTCAGCGCCGCCAAAAACGCCGGATGGGTCACATTCAACGGCGTCTCCCGAAAATCGCCATCGCGATCGACCCCCAGGAGCAACTGCATCAGGTCATTGCTGCCGATGGCAATCCCCTGCACCCCCGCCTTCACATAGTCCGGCAACAGGTACAGCACCGAGGGCACCTCCGCCACAATCCACAATTGCAGCAATCCCTGCCGCCTCATCGGCAACTGCTGGACGCGATCGCGCACGAAGCAAAACTCTTCCAAACTGCGGACAAAGGGCAACAGTAAATGCACATTCTGGAACCCTGCTGCTAACACCTGCCCCAGCGCTCCCAACTCCAGCTCAAACCAAGCCGGGTCTTCAAGGTAGCGGTAGGTTCCTCGCCCCCGTCCCAGATGAGAGGGGCTGCTTTCAGGAAACAGTTGGGCAAACTCTCCCGCCCGCCAATCCGTTGAGCGATAAAACACGGGTCGGGGCGCAAAGGCCGCCGCAAATTGACTCACCAAATCCACCAACCGCTCCCGCAGCACCTCCCGACGCGGGCCTGCCAGCCAATCCGCCAGGGTTCCCGAACTGAGCAATTCCGAGAGCATCAACTCCGATCGCAACAGGCCCACCCCATCCACGGGCAATTGAGCCGCTCTGGCAATGGAGTTGGGCTGGCTGAGGTTGACCAACAGTTGGGTTCCCAAGGGGGGCGGGGACAGGGGCAAACGCGGGCGCTGACTTTCCGGGGCAAAGGCCGGCAGGGCTTCTCCCTCCACCAAGCGATACACCTCTCCGCGATCGCCGCTCAGCAGCAAGGGGTCGCCCGTCGCCAAAAGTTTGGTGGCATGGGCCGCCCCGACCACCGCTGGAATATTCAATTCCCTGGCAATAATGGCCGCATGGCTGGTGAGGCCGCCCCGTTCCGCAATCACCCCCGCCGAGCATTTCATCAGGGCAGCCAGTCTGGGGTAAGGTGGCGAGCAACGAGGATGCAGCCCGCCGGAATCGTCTGGAGGTGCTGGGCCGCGCCGCTGAGAATGTGAGCCGGGGCACGGGCAATGCCGGGAGAGGCTCCCAGTCCCCGCAGCAGCGGGCTGGCAGGGTTGGTCGGCGCAGCAGCAGAATCCACGGTTCGCCTCCCTAGGAACTGGAAGATGGCTTGGGTTAAATATAGCTTGCCCGGTGTCGGTAAAACGCTCAGCGTCCACTCCAGTCGCTTTAAGGGGGACTTTCCCAGGCGCTGGCACAGAGAGAGCAGAGCTTCCAGCCAATTTTCTTCTAAAATTGGCGCTAAAGGAGTTTCCGGCAACCAATGGGCTTCCAGGCAATGGCCGCCCCGGTCAGTCCGCAGATGGTAGGCGAGGCTTTGATTCCCGACCTGGCGGGCTTCCAGGTTGCCCGTTACGGGATCGAACTGGTAACAATCGGGGAGCACCTCCCCCCGCACTAAGCTGTGACCCAATCCCGGAACCGCTTGCAGCCACACTTTCCCGTTTCGCCACAGCACCCGGCCGGAAGCGATCGCCGCTTGGCAGGGTTGAACGAGCAGTGCTAGCCGCAGTTGAGAGGGATCTAAGCCAGCTTTTTGCCAAAAGAGGAGGTTGCGGGCGCAAAACAAATTGCCCCAAGCCTGTTTGAGGGCTTTGGCTAAGGCGGCGGGGCAAGGCCAACAAACCTGGGCAGGGAACAGTCCCGTTACGTCCAGGGCAACCTCGGCAGGCAGAGACAGGGAGGCTCGTACCATCAGGGCCGGGGCCTGCCATGACTCGGCGGCACTCATCCAGGCGTCCAGGGCGGCTTCAGGCAGGGTCGCGCTGAGCAGCGCTTGGCGATAGTCTTGGGCAACTCGTTGCAGGCTGCGATAGTCATTAAACTCCAGATCAGCAGCGGATAGGTTAGACCCCCGGAAATCAGAATGCTGTTCCAGCCAGTCTTGAAGGGGTTGGGGGGGGATCACGTACCCAGGCAGCACGGGATACCCTTGTTGCTGGAGCTGGCCTAGATTCCAGGCTTTCTCCCCAACCAGGGCGCGGTCTGCTGTTTCCAGGTGATCGAGCCAGTAGAGATGTTTCAAGAGAAGCTAACGGTAACGCCCTCACTCAAAATTATGCCGAGCTGGGGCCATCCTGGACGATAAAGACCCCTAACCCCGACCCTAATCCCCAATCGATAACATGAGAAATGAATTTCGGCGTTCTCCCTCACTGCTTGAAGCTGCTGTTATGCCCCTTGCTGCTCCCCTCATCCCTGGAAACCGCCTCAGCGATCGCTACCAAATTCTGCGGTTGCTGGGGGAAGGCGGCTTTAGCTACACATTTTTGGCGGAGGACTGCCACTGGCCGAGCCGGCGCCATTGTGCGGTCAAACAACTGAAAACCCCCTTCCAGGCCTCTTGGGAGGAAGCGAAGCGGCTGTTTTTTGCCGAAGCCCAGACCCTGGAGCAGTTGGGCAAGCACCCGCAGATTCCGGAACTGTATGCCTATTTTGAAGAGGAGCAGCAGTTTTTTCTGGTACAGGAATATGTGGAGGGCCAGAGTTTGGCGGCGGAATTGCACCTGGACGCGCCCCAGCCAGCCCTCAAGTCGGAGGCGGCTGCCATCGCCTTGCTCCAGGAGATTTTGGAAATTCTGGTATTTGTCCACGATCATCGGGCGATTCATCGGGATATTAAACCCGACAATCTGCTCCGTCGCCGGGACGGACGCCTGGAGTTGATCGATTTTGGGGCGGTAAAATTGGCGGCCAGTCAACTGTTGAGCCGCCAGGGATTGCCGACCCTAGCCATCGGCACCCCCGGTTATTGTCCCCCAGAACAACAGCGGGGCACGCCCTTTCTCAGCAGTGATATTTACGCAGTGGGCATGGTGGCTGTGGCCGCCCTCACCGGGCGATCGCCCCACTTGCTAGCCGTCGATCCGGGGACGGGGGCGGTGGATTGGCAGGAATTGGTGTCCATTAGTCCAGGGCTGGGCAAATTCTGGAGACCATGACCCATCCCGACCACCGACAGCGCTATCCCTCAGCCAGGGAAGCCTTGCAGGCCGTGGGTGGGCTGGTGCAGCCGACGACGATTCAGCCAACCGTGGCCGTTACTCCCCGTCCATCCCGGCCGGTCACCCGTGGCCGTCGCTCAGGCAATTGGCTGGTGCAGTGGGCGATCGCCCTGGGCTTGCTCGGTGGGGTAGTGGCGGGATATTGGGGCGTG
>JAAUTE010000053.1 GCA_012031815.1 Chloroflexaceae bacterium | reverse complement strand
CGTTCATTGTTCCGGGGGGCGAAGCGGCAAAAAACGACCCCAAAACTATTAGAAGAATTCATGAGCAAATCAATCAAGCAGGTATTTGCCGTCATTCTTACCTGCTGGCTGTCGGTGGGGGGGCGGTGCTGGATCTGGTTGGCTATGCGGCAGCGACGGCCCATTGCGGCGTTCGATTAATTCGGATTCCGACCACAGTTTTAGCTCAAAATGATTCGGGGGTTGGCGTCAAAAATGGGATCAATGCCTTTGGCAAGAAGAATTTTCTAGGAACCTTTGCTCCCCCCTATGCCGTTATCAATGACCTTGACTTTCTCTCAACCTTAGATGACCGGGATTGGCGATCGGGAGTAGCAGAAGCGATCAAAGTCGCCCTGATTAAAGACGGCCACTTTTTTAATTTAATTGCCAAAACAGTCCCGGCGATCGCCCAACGAGATGGGATAGCCATGCGATCGTTGATTTATCGATGTGCCCAGCTTCATTTAAATCACATTGCCCAAGGGGGAGATCCCTTTGAGAAAGAGTCATCTCGCCCCCTGGATTTTGGTCATTGGGCTGCTCATCGGTTGGAGCATTTGACTAACTATCGCCTACGTCATGGAGAAGCGGTTGCAATTGGCATTGCTTTGGATAGTACCTACTCTTATTTAGCGGGATTTTTAGCAAGGCCAAGCTGGCAAAAAATTCTAGAAATTCTAACAACAATTGGCTTTAGTTTATACGTTCCGGAGTTGACACCGGTTTCTGGGTCTGCCGATGATTTATTCCAAGGATTAACGGAATTTCGCGAACAGTTGGGAGGCGAATTAACCATTATGCTGCTTCAAGATATCGGTTGCGGCATCGAAGTTCACGAGGTTGATATTGCTCTCTATCGCCAGGCTATTGCGCTGATGCGATCACTTCATCAAGATTCCAGGTTTTCCTTAGAATTAGGTTAAAAGAGAAACCTGAAAATTGTCACCAGTCCTGATGAGAAACGGGGGCAAGTTCGAGAGAATCTGGAAACCTGTATTCCTCTCCTAATGGTGCACCTTTCACCAGAAAACTCTTTTGCGATTTGTAATCGGGTTGCGCTTGGCAAATGTTGCAGCTCAAGCGTTGCTTGCTGGGGATAATTTAGCTCAATTCAAAACCTGGTTAAACGAGCTGGATTTATATGGGTTTACCTTAAATGAATTGGCTTCTTGCCTTTATCCTATAAATCCTGGTGGCGAAATCAGGACGGTTCCCTAGAAAAGATTATTTTAAGATGTTGCGATCGCGCACCGGATGCGTGGTTTACGGACTATTATTGGTTAGACGATCGCTGTGCGCCAGATTTTGCGAGAGCCGTGGATATTCATCGCAAACCTGGTTACGATCCGGCGGAGTTATTTATTGATCCAGAACTGCCTTTGCCCAAGTTAAAAGTCACTCTAACACGGTTGAAAAAGCAACTGGTATTTCCCTACCTGATGGAAGTAGTTCCCTTAGATGCTTCCCTCGTGCACGGCTCTCATGGTTGTTTGCCTGCGGTTTTTGAAGTCGGGCCGTTGTTGATTGCTCAGAATGGATTAGAGGGGAAGGACATTGGGGAGATGGAAGTTTGCGACTTCATTTTACAATAGATATTTTCTCAAGCATCTTTAAATAAATTGGGGGTCAGGACAAGTTTATGCGTGTGAAGATTTGCGGGATTACTCAACCCGAACAGGGAAATAAAATTGCTCAACTGGGAGCAACGGATTTAGGATTTATTTGTGTCTCTAAGTCTCCGCGTTACCTCCAACCCTATCAGATACGAGCCATCATTGAGGAACTACCTCTAGGAGTGGGAAAAATTGGTGTTTTTGCTAATGAACATCCAGCGGAAGTTGTAAAGGTTGTGAAGGCAGCGAGATTAACTGGGGTTCAGCTTCACGGGGACGAATCGGCAGCTTATTGTCAACAATTGCGAGATTTACTACCAGATATTGAATTAATCAAAGCTCACCGAGTCAAAGATGTACAATGTTTAGCTCAATTAGAACATTATTTACCCCGGGTAGACCGGTTGTTACTAGATGCCTATCATCCCCAATTACTCGGCGGCACGGGTAAAACCCTCGACTGGCAAGACTTAAGCCAGTTTGACTCACAATTACCCTGGTTTCTGGCCGGAGGACTCACCCCAGACAACATCATGGAAGCCTTAAAAATCCTGCGTCCTGACGGCATCGATCTTTCCAGTGGCGTCGAGCGATCGCCGGGGGATAAAGACTTAGCTAAAGTCGCTCGATTGTTTAAAAATCTACAAATTTTTATAGCATAACTCCGATAAAAGTCGGGTGGGGGAATAGGGAAGCACGTCTCGTTTCAATAGCCATGATTTGCAGTCTTTATAATTTAGCGAGCTAATTGCAGAAACGTTGTTTGTAACCATTGAGCATCAGCTTTGCGATCGGTTCTGATTTCTAAAACTCGGATGCCAGTTGTTGGCAGGAGTGTTAAACTACTCTGGAGTTGCTCCCAAGTGGCAATGAGTTGATGTTCGACCCCATAGGCAGCGCACAATTGGGCAAAATTGACCTGCTGCGGCGTTGCAAAATATTCTTCAAGGGGGGGTAAATTGAGAGATTGCAGGGTTTCAAAAATACCGCCTCCATCATTATTAATTAAATAATACTCAAGTGTCCCACAAATTTAGCATTTATTAAGAAACCATTTGTATCGTGCAGCAGGGCCAAATCTCCCGTTAATAAAACGCTGCTGGTCTGACCATAAGCTATTCCCAGCGCTGTTGATAAGGTTCCGTCAATTCCATTAGCTCCTCGATTGAAATAAGGCACAATTTTGCGATCGCCGCTCACCCAGAAGAATTCCACGTTTCTCACAGACATACTATTGGCGATAAAAAGCGGTGTTCGTGGCGGCAATATTTGTGAAAGCAGCCAGGCGATTTTTCCTTCGATAAGATTCTTGGTTGCTGACATGAGCTTATTGATTCTAGCTCTAGTATGAGTCTCTGCCTGGCACCATCGTTGACAATAATCCCTTGCGATCGCCTCAGAAGTCCTTGCTGAAACAATCCCTGCTGCTAGAGATTCGACGCTAGTTCTGAGATGAACTGTCTTCCCGTGTAAAGGGTCGAAATTCTCCAGGGCAGTCGATACAATCCAGCGTGGCGGGTTATGACGGGTTAACCAAGCCCGAAGTTCTTTGCTCGTCGGCAGCTCGCCTAATTGCAACACCATATCCGGTATCAATTCCTCTGCTAATTGGCGATCTCGTAGCATTAAATCGTAAGTGGAAATCAGATAAGGATTGAGACTGGCATAGTTTCTTAAAGGTGATAGGGCTTCTGCTAAAACAGGCCACTCCAAATGTTTAGCAAGTTGAGCAACAGCTTGACAATAAGCTTCTGGGTTTTCCGCTGGGTGAATTCCGCCAATTATGATGCCTCGACGGCATTGATGCCAAGGATTCTTTCTTAGAAATAGTTGACTTTTATGGGTATTGTCTTGGGGTGTAACAGCAGTAAAAAAATCTTCTGGCTGGAATTTTTCTAGCAAGTTCAGCACCGTCAAATCAGCAACGGGAGCCAGGGGCTCGCGAAAGGGAAAATTAAGATGAACAGGGCCTTTATGGGGCCATAAACTCTGTTCCCAGGCTTGAACGATTGTTTGTCTCAAATATTGCAACAAATTTAAATCTGCTTCTGGTAAAGCAATTTCTGTTTGCCAGTTGGGATAATTGCCGTAAAGTTTGAGCTGATCGATAGTTTGACCCGCGTGGCAGTGGCGCAATTCTGGCGGGCGATCGCCTGTTAGCACTAGTAGAGGAACGCGACTTTCTTTGGCTTCAATGACTGCGGGAAAAAAATTAGCTCCAGCGGTACCCGAAGTGCAGACTAAAGCAACGGGTAAACCAGACCGTTTCGCCACGCCTAATGCAAAAAAACGCCGCAGATCGTTCATCGAGAATTGCAATTTTTGTAATTTGGGGATGTCCAGCAAAGGCGACGGTAAGGGGTGCAGAGCGAGAGCCAGGGCAAAGGACGGCAATTTTCAAACCAAGGCGGTGTAAAGTTTCAGCAACAACAGAAGTCCAGAGCGTATTGACGTTACGAAAATCTAACATGGGTTTTTAGGCGATCGCATTTTATCCCTAGCGACAATTCCCTTTGAAATTGCTATTGAAGACTTATGAAAAAAGTTTCCTTTAACAAAGAAACTAAGGATTACGCAATAAGAGAGAGCGCTTGTCTAGGAGCTTGGGTTTGAGAATAGAGAATATAGTGGGGTGAGTTTAACCCACCCGCAAATACTATCACTTATCCAAGGTTGGCTAGCAATTGCTTTTTCGCAGAATCTAAAGCTTCCTCTAGCTTATCGGGATCGCGACCGCCTGCTTGGGCTAAGTTGGGTCGTCCGCCGCCGCCACCGCCGCAGATTTTGGCGATTTCTCCAATGAATTTACCGGCTTGCAGTTTCTTGTCCTGGTAAACTTTGGGACTAAAGGCTGCCACTAAACTGACTTTTCCCGCTTCAGGAACCGAGCCTAAAACCACAGCGCTTTCTCCTAATTTTTGCTGCAAGCGTTCGGCGGCAGTTTTTAGGGAATTGGCATCCATTGACCCCAGGTTTGCTACCAAGAGTTGAAACTCGCCCAAGGTTTCGGCTGCGGTTAATATTTGCTCCGATTTAGCTAGCGCGGCCTCTTGCTTGGCTGCTTCTAATTCTTTTTGGGTTGCCTTCAATTCTGCTTGTAAACTATCAACCCGTCCCAGGATTTCTTCGGGTTTGACCTTGAATCGCTCGGCCAGTTCTTTGACAACTTGTTCCCGAACTGCCAGGTAATCCAAAATTGCCGGGCCCGCCACGGCTTCAAGGCGACGCACACCCGCCGAAATTCCCGTTTCTGAAATGATTTTGAAAGCACCAATTTCAGCCGTATTTTTGACGTGGGTTCCGCCGCACAATTCCATTGAAACCCCCGGATAGTCCACGACCCGCACCTCGTCACCGTACTTTTCCCCAAACATGGCGATCGCACCTTTGGCTTTAGCTTCAGCGATGGGCAGGACGTTCACCTCGGCTTCATGGGCTTCGGCGATCCAGTGGTTGACCCGATCCTCTACCTGCTGGAGTTCTTCAGGGGTCAGGGGGCGGGGACAGTTGATATCAAAGCGCAGTCGGTCAAACGCCACCAGAGAACCGGCTTGGGAAATATTGGGATCGACAAGTTGTTTTAGGGCCGCTTGCAATAGGTGAGTTGCCGTGTGATTGGCCTGAAGACGGCGGCGACAAGCGCGATCGATTTGCGCCATTAACGGCTGTCCCAGGGTTAAATTTCCCCGTTCTACCAGGGCAAAGTGAACAAAGATCTTGCCTTCTTTCTGTACATCCTCGACGCGCACGACTGTTTCGTCCCCTAGCAAATAGCCGCGATCGCCAATTTGTCCCCCCGATTCGGCGTAAAAGGGTGTTTTGTCCAGAACAATCTGAATTTTGTCGCCAGCATGGGCTGATTTGGCGGCTTGACCATTAACCACCAGGGCCATGACCTGAACGGGAGCCTGTAGCTGGGTGTATCCTAAAAACGCTGTTGCCTGACCCTGAGCCGCGTAGGTTTTGAGGGCATCCAGGGCGGTGAGGTCAATGGTTTCGTGGGCTGCGCGGGATCTTTGCCGCTGCTTCTGCATTTCCTGCTCAAATCCAGCAATATCAACTTCTAGTCCCTGTTCTGCGGCAATTTCTTGGGTCAGCTCCAGCGGGAACCCATAGGTGTCATACAATTCAAAAATACTATCTCCGGGGATTTCTGTCTCGCCAGCATTGGCCGCAGTGGCGATCGCTTCGGCCAGGAGTTTTTCGCCTCGCTCCAGGGTTTTCAGGAAAGCCGCCTCTTCTCGCTGTAATTCGTCTTTAATCGCCTTTTCCCGCTCGCGAACGTGGGGGTAGGTGGGTTCGGCCAGTTGTATAGCTGTCTCTGCTACTTTCGGGATAAATTCGCTCTCAATACCGATTAAACGCCCGTGGCGCACCACCCGACGAATCAATCGACGCAAAATGTAACCGCGCCCTTCATTGGATGCTGAGATCCCGTCCGCGATCGCATGAACCACTGCTCGAACGTGATCGCCAATAACTTTCAGAGAAGTTTTGGTGTCTGCCTGTGCTTGGTGGTAGTCTACTCCGGCAATCTGAGCTGCGGTTTCGATAATGGGAAAAATTAAATCAGTTTCGTAGTTATTGGGAACAACTTGTAGAATTTGCGCCATTCGCTCCAATCCCATGCCCGTGTCGATATTTCTGTTTTGCAGTGGAGTTAACTGACCCTGAGCATCCCGGTTGTATTGCATGAAGACCAGATTATAAAACTCAATAAACCGAGAGCCGTCTTCCAGGTCAATCTTCTCATCCCCCAGTTGTGGGTGAAAATCGTAATACAGCTCCGAGCAAGGGCCGCAGGGGCCCGTGGGGCCAGAGGCCCAAAAGTTATCTGCCTCGCCTAGGCGCTGAATCCGATGAGCGGGAATGCCGATTTTGTCGCGCCAAATCCCAAAGGCTTCCTCGTCTTCCTCAAAAACGCTAACAATAATGCGACTCGTGGGCAGTCCGAAGGTTTGCGTGGACAACTCCCAAGCCCATTGAATCGCCTGCTCCTTAAAGTAATCTCCAAAGCTAAAATTGCCCAACATTTCAAAAAACGTGTGGTGGCGCGCGGTACGGCCCACATTTTCAATATCGTTGGTGCGAATACATTTTTGTGAGGTGGTAGCCCTGGGAAATTTAGCTGGCTCTTGACCCAGGAAAATTGGCTTAAACGGCAGCATTCCGGCGATGGTGAGCAGAACCGTCGGATCTTCCGGCACGAGGGAGGCACTGGGCAGGATTTGATGGCCGTGATCGGCAAAAAAGTTCAGAAACTTCTCGCGAATTTGAGCGCCGCTCAGGAATTGGGGCTTGTCAGGCATAGGTCTTGTCAGATCGAGGGTCAATGGCAATTGGAGATTACTTTCCATTCTAAGATTCTCTCTTGACCAACACTGGGGCTGAACAGCTAACAACCAGCTTTCTAGGATAAAATCTTGATGGCGATAGTTATCGCTTTCTAGTTGGCGATCGAGCAATAAAGGTAGTGAGATTAGCGAAAAAATCAGAAGATGGTTACAATAAGTGAGCCTTTTAGAAACTGATTTCTCTCTCAATTGCCAGTGCAATTTTAAGCTAAGCCTAAGATTTACCTAAATTTATGCAATTAAAAAGAAGTCGTTCCCTGGGGGCGATCGCTAATAGAATATGTCAAAATTGGCCCGTGTTGCCGAGAAGGTTCGGATTTTCCCCTTAATTACTGGTTTTTTCGGAGAAATTTCCCCTCATATTGAACCTGTAACCCAAATTCTAGAATCTCAAGGATATCTCGTTAAGGTTGAGTTAGTGCCCTACAAGTTTCAGGGCGGCGGCAATCAACTGCTGGAAGTCCAACCACAACACCGCAATCACTCTGCTGCCCAGGGGCGCTGAGTGTCAAGTTTAGAGGTAGATAACTGGTGCAAGGGAAAACATCAGGCGCGAGGGATAGTTGTCAAGACTATTTCATGAATATCTATCGGGGATCTTCATAAAACAAACTGAATATTAAGAGAATTTACGCTTCACAAGTTTTTCAAGTTTTCTTTTTAACCTGAAATAGGAAATGAGGGGTAGCATTTTTTGCGATTGGCAACCAATACAAAAATTGATAAAAAACAGCAAGGAGACCGCTATGATGCCACAAGCTTCTAAAACCTGGTGTCCCGCTATTGAGTTAAAAGAAGTTGGTCACGATCTGATTTTGAAAGCCGAGCTTCCCGGTGTTCGCCGTCAGGATATGCACGTTCGAGCGGAAGGAGATGCGTTGGTAATTGAAGGGGAACGCTCCCATAATCCTGAATTGCAGGGTGAAGAGCTAATTCCCTCTGAATTGCACTACGGCAAGTTTGAGTGTCACGTTCCTCTACCCATGCCTATTGTGGGCGATCGCGTAAGGGCGGAATTAATCGACGGCGTTCTCACCGTTTCTATGCCAACTAGCGTCTAATTTCAGCTTTTTAGCCCGTAACCTGGGGCCGGCCAGCTCCTAGGCGAGAGTGCAAGGTAACGGTCTGGCCAATAATGGCGATCGCCGGGGCCTCAAACCCGTAAACGGTGACTTTTTCGACAATATTCTGCAAATTACCGATTAATTGTTCTTGTTCAGGGCGAGTTCCCCAGCGGATTAAGGCGATCGGCGTTTCTGGCGCTAAACCACCGGCAATCAAGGCACTGATAATCTTGGGCAAATTGTGGAGGCCCATGTAGATGGCAATGGTTTCTGACCCCTGGGCGATCGCCTGCCAGTTAATGTGGGGGCGATATTTGCCCGCCGCTTCGTGACCTGTGACAAAAGTTACTGAAGAACTGTAGTCCCGGTGAGTAAGGGGAATTCCCGCGTAGGCAGGAGCAGCAATTCCGGCAGTAACCCCAGGAACCACCTCTACAGCCACGCCCGCAGCCATTAAATCCTCCATCTCCTCCCCGCCCCGACCAAAAACAAAGGGATCGCCACCTTTAAGCCGAACCACTACGGCACAGGTTTCGCTCGCTCAATCAACAATTGGGTGGTTTCTGCCTGTATTTTCGAGTGACGGCCCCGACGCTTGCCCGCATCAACCCGCTCAGCCAGGGGATTAATCGCCGCTAAGATTGCCGGACTCACCAGGGCATCGTAAATGACCGCGTCGGCTACTTCCAACAATCCCTTGGCCTTAACGGTTAGCAGTCCCGGATCGCCCGGCCCGGCACCGACTAAATAAACTTTACCAAGGTAATTTTGCTTCATATTTAACTAAATTTCTGGGTCAACTTGTTAATATCAGCGATCGCGTCCCCCGGTCTTTAAAGCCGCCAGAATTTAGTCGCGAGAGGCTTCTTTCAGCAAATTGATAATGACTTGGGCCAATTCCGGGGTTGCACCGAGGGGAGCGCCCAACTGTAGAGTAATCTGCGGAAAATCTCGCTGTAAACCCTTAACTGCCTGGCGATCGCCTCCTGAATCCCACCGGGAAACAGAAAATAGGGGACGATTGCCAGTTCCTGCCCTCCTTGATGGACACAAGCTGCCACTTGCTGAGCTAAACTTGGCGCGACTGACCAACAGGCCAGTTCTGCGTTGAGCGATCGCGCTACCTCGGCAAGAAACGGCTGGCTTCCGGGACGGCGGCTGCCGTGGGCCAAGAGAATTCGCTGCCCACAGAGGTGACCGAATTGTTTAGCGAAAAGATCGATTATGGCAGGCATGCTGCCCACAAACGGACAGAGTTGCAATTGTACCCGATTGCCCAGGGCCCGTTGTGCCAGGAAAACTTCAGCGGGAATATCCTCCGCGACATGAACCCCCGGCAATAGCAAGAGCGGCAACACTTGAACCCGTTTAATCCCCCTGGCCCCAGCGCGATCGCCAAAGGCCGCTAAACTTTGATGAAGCGGTTGCGGCCCCAACTCCAGCGCCCCCATTTCCAGGAGTAAAGAAGGCGGTTTACTCAAGACCCCAGCCTCGCACTCGGCCCCAACCATCGCAGGCTCTTGACGCTGACAGCGAACTAGCCATCCTCGCCTCACCAGCTCGCACAGTTGAGATGCAGCGCCTTGCGAACGGCGATCGCGGCTGCCATGAACCACTAAAAAATAAGCGCTGGCCCCAGACAAACTAACACCCAAAGCAATTACAAAAAAGATTAAGTTAACATTCATCTCATCATAATTAAAGTTTTCTAAAAGTGCTGCCGCTCAATCAACATGGGTTGTTGAGTCAGGCTCTACCCCCATCGATAGCGCCCCTAGCGCTTTCCGATTTGCGATCGCTTTGGAAAAGATTATCCCGCTATTTCCAAATAAACGTATAATCTTTTACAGATTTTAAATAGATTTTTGTGGATTGGAGGCAGGTCTTGAAAAAGATAGAAGCAATTATTCGTCCTCATAAGCTCGATCCCGTAAAAAGTGCTCTAATTGAAGCGGGTGTCATCGGCATGACTGTCACAGAAGTACGGGGATTTGGTCAGCAGCGGGGCCACACCCAGCAATATCGCGGCAACGAATATCAAGTTGAGTTTCTCCAAAAAATTAAGGTCGAAGTGGTGGTGGAAGACGAAAAATTAGAACCCGTCATCGCCGCGATCGCTGAGGCTGCTCATACTGGAGCCATTGGTGATGGCAAAATTTTCGTTAGGCCAGTGGAGCAGGTATTACGCATTAGAACCAAAGAGCAAGGACAAGAAGCCATGTAAGTTTTGCTCGTGGCTCCCGCAAAAACCCGTTGTTTTCGATACGTAAAAACCCACAGACTGCGGTAAAATCGGCTGCAAAGCTTAGATCCTGGCAATGCCAGCCTCAAGAACAGCAATGGAGTATCTGATTAGAGTGACGATTTTTGCGGCATTGTACGCCATTTTTGCCCTGGGGCTGAATTTGCAGTGGGGATTCACGGGATTAATTAATTTTGGCCACTGTTCGCCTTCATGACTCGTCGGTGCCTACGCCACGGTTTTGCTGAGCGCCCAAGGGATTCCCATAGTCATCGCGATCGCCGCTGGAGCCGGGTTGGCGGCGGTGTTGGGGTTGGTGGTGGGGGCTTCAACGCTGCGATTGCGGGAGGATTACCTGGCGATTGTTACCATTGGCCTGTCGGAAGTGGTGCGTCTCGTTGCCAATAATGAAGAATGGCTGACCAGAGGAACCTTTGGCGTCCAGAGTTATCCGATTCCGCTGCGCGACTGGGAACCGAATCTTCCGGGAAAACTGCTGGCGATCGCCATTCTCACCCTCTTGGCTGGCTTTGGGGTCTGGCAATTGTGGCAGAGTTTTCAGCGGCAAAAACAGGCTAAATCGAGAAAATCTTTGGCTGTCCCGATGATTTGGGCTGTGGTTGGAGGAATTTTACTGGTGATCGCCTATGGGAATGGGGCGATCGCCCTGTGGCAGTACAAGAGTGCGAAGGCTGGCTTAATGCTGTTGGTGTTACTGGCGCTAGCTTTGGTGTACGGCTTGCTAGAATTCCTCGCAAAATCTCCTTGGGGTCGGGTTCTTAAAGCAATTCGGGAGGATGAGCAAATCCCAAGAGCGCTGGGAAAAAACATCTTTGCCTACAAAGTTCAATCCCTCATGCTCGGCGGCGCGATCGCCTCCTTGGCGGGGGCCTTTTTTGCTTGGCAGTTAACAACGGTTTATCCCACCAGTTTTGACCCCTTAGTCACCTTTAACGCCTGGACGATCGTGGTCTTAGGCGGCGCAGGCAGCAATCCCGGCACAATTTTGGGGGCAATTATTTTCTGGGCTTATGATTCTCTGACACGCTTTGCCCTGGAAGAACTGCCCTGGTTTGATAGCACCCAGGCAGGAGCCTTTCGCGTCATGGCCATTGGTCTAATTCTCATGGGTTTGATGCTCTGGCGACCCCAGGGGATTTTAGGTAAAAAAGAGGAATTAACCCTAGGACGGTAGAAATAGCTAAAATAAAAATGAATGAGCCGCTAACTCCCGATTTTTCTGGTCCAACCGCTCCAAACCGTCGCTTACCGTTACTGGCCGCCAGTGGACTATGTAAAAGTTTTGGCGGTGTGCGGGCTGTGGATGAGGCGGCGATCGCCGTGGCAGCGGGCAGTATTACGGGATTGATTGGCCCCAACGGTGCCGGTAAAACCACCTTATTCAACCTGTTATCCAATTTTTTTGCGCTTAGATAAAGGTCGGGTGATTTTTGACGGCGATCCCATTCACCACCTGCCGCCCCATCGCATTGCCCAACAGGGGTTTGTGCGGACGTTTCAGGTAGCGCGGGTACTGTCGCGGCTGTCGGTGCTGGAGAACATGCTGCTGGCGGCTCCCAAGCAAACCGGGGAGAATTTCCTGCAACTCTGGCTCCAACCCGGTCAAGTTCGGCGGGAAGAGCAGGAAAATCGCGATCGCGCCTGGGAGATTTTAGCATCCGTGGGGCTGGCGGCGAAGGCCCAGGATTATGCGGGAGCCTTGTCTGGCGGGCAGCGCAAACTCTTAGAAATGGCCAGGGCCTTAATGGCACAGCCCAAGCTGGTATTGCTTGATGAACCCGCCGCTGGCGTCAATCCCACCTTAATTGGTCAAATTTGCGAGCATATCCTCACCTGGAACCGCAATGGCATCTCGTTTTTAATTATCGAACACAACATGGATGTGATCATGTCCCTTTGCGATCGCGTGTGGGTGTTAGCTCAGGGGCGCAATCTTGCCGATGGAACCCCGGCTGAAATCCAACAAAACCCGGAGGTTTTAGCCGCTTATTTAGGTAAATAGCCTTAATTTTAACCAAACCAATTTTCGATGGGATAAGAGTCGTTGGATTTTTTATCTATGCAACAATGATCTCAACACAGAAAATTTTGGAAACCAATGGAAGCAAGAGAGGACACAATATCTAGCGTAAAGAGGAGTAAAGAGACTACTCTTACGATTAGTATTGAAGGCCCTTATTTGCCGTTAGTTAAGTTTCGCAAAGCTTTAGATAGTTTTATCGATTTACTCACGGCGATCGATCAAGAAACGTCAGATAATGGCAAACCCACCATTGAATGGTCAGTTTCTTCGATTAGCTCTGGAAGTATTCATATTACTGCCGTTGCTAACCCCATTAATCAAGAGATTTCGGAGTTTCGACCCGGACAAGTGGTTGAAACAGTAGCACGCGGACTCGAACAACTTCAAGCTTCTCCGATAGTACCTCTTGGATTTAGCGAGGCAGCCCTCAACCATACCAAAACCTTTAGTGAACTTATCAATCCTGATGATTTTGCAGAAATTCGGTTTGGTAGTAACGGCTGGACTCATAACATTGCACCGCGACTTGCTGGAAACATCAATGAGATAGAAAAAGCGACTCAAAAATTCTATGGTTCTATTGAAGGGAAACTGGTTTTTATAAATGTATCTAGTAAGCAAAGATTTGGAATTTACAGTTCTCTCGAAGGTAAAACCATTAATTGCTATTTTAAAGACGAAATGTTTGACATAGCTAAAGAGGCTCTGGGCCATAGAGTTTATGTTTTTGGCTTAGTCCGGCAGCGACTACATGGGCCTAAAATTAATATTGAGGTTGAAGAGTTAGGACTTTACCTGCACTCGAAGAACTGCCAACTCTCAGTGAGATTTAGCAAAGCTGAGAGGACATCCGTGATTCAAAAGCCGCTTCATTACCTTGACTCCTGTATATTCACTGGTTTTTTAAATGTTAGGGCAGAGCCAGAAATTTTTAGAGAATGCGAGCCGATTATCCGGGCGGCTGAACAAGGGGTTATCCGGGCTTTTACCTCAGCTTTTACAATGGGAGAAGTCGTTTACGTCAAAGCGGCGCCAGGGGAAGAATCGCTTTCACTAGAAACACAGGAGAAAATAATTTCGCAATTACTGGCAAGCCCTTGGCTAGAAAAAGTCAGCTTTGAACCAGACATGGCCGAGATCAATCGTTTTCTTCTGCGGGAATATGGCGCGAGTGGAAAAAAAGGGTTAAAGCCCTACGATTCAGTTCATTTAGCAACAGCAATTCGGATGAAGGTTGATTATTTTGACACCATCGATGAAGAACTGATGAGACTGCTCCCAAAATCAATTTGCTGTCCGCCGCGATATCCTAAACCTCTGATTCTTCAGCGTCCATTGGTTGAGAACTTTCAGTTAAAACTGCTTTAATCGTTACAATAATCCTCGATAGCGAATAAACACGAGAATTATTGCCCATGATCCCAGGGCAACCTTCACGGCCACCAAGATGTTAAGAATGGGGACAATTCCGCCGCTGAACAAGTTTCCCAGTTCTCCCTGGGGTAATTCCCAGCCAATTAAGGTGATTACCGCCAAAATAATGAAAATTACCACGGAAACCTTCTCCCAGGTCGCCGCTTGCCAGCGTTGGTAAATCTCCTGCATCCATTCCGGCGGGGAAGTAATCGCAATTAAGGCGATCGCTGTTCCTCCGGCCACACCTGCGGCAAATCCACCGCCAGGACTTAAATGCCCCCGAATTGCCAGTTCAATGCTCACTAGCGCAGAAATTGTCGCTCCCAGACGAGCTAGCACAATGGAGGGCTGATCCGTAAAGCGATAGACTTTTGTCGTGGGATTTTCGTTGGCCAGCAAATACTTCGCTCCCAAAATGGCGATGGTAAAGACAACAACCTCGAAAATCGTGTCATATAGGCGATTTCTAAAAATAATGCCGGAAACCGCATTGGGAACGCCACTATCTTCTACGATCGCCTCCACGATCGCCGTTTCAGGTGCGGTCAGGGTGGGGTTAGGCAGAATCAGGATTTTAAAAAATAAAGCAATCCCGGCAGTTAAATAAATCCACTTCATCAATGTTTTTCCTCTAGGGTTGGTAGATTTAGGTAACTAAGGCTAGTAATGGGCGAACTTAGTTCAGTTTTCAGGATTTCATACAGGTATTCAACTCGTATCGTCGTTTCGTACCGTGCTTCTTCAGGCTGGCATAGCCTGCTACAGGTGGCATGAATTTCCTTTTTCCACAAAGCTTGCTGCAAGGCGTGGCGATCCTCATAAGGCACTAGCTCTAACCGCAGGTGTTTTTTGCTGGTAATGCTGTGCAAGTCGGCAATAAGTCGCTTTAAGTCAAGATTCTCTGCTTCTGGCTCATCTTCTCGAAGAATACCAAGCCGCAACACTAGGGATGACCGCACGGCGATCGCATAGAGAGTAATGGCCAGCATGGTTCCCACAAGGGCTTCGGTTAAGGCCACGTCTGCGGCTCCTAAAACGGCATAGACTAAGGCCGACACAGCTCCCAAAATGCCGCGAATTACCAGGGCATGGTAGGGATTGGCTTGAAAAATTACCATAAACGCGGTCAGGGGCATCAGCAAGATGATGGCGTAGAGATAGCTATCGTTCACGGTCACCTCCACTACTCGAACAGTAGGCCAGCACATATCCCAAGACCGTATTCCAAATGGCTAGGGAAATTAACGCCAGGATCAGCAAAGGCCACTCACTGGGAAGTTTTAGGAGCAATCCCAGGATAATACTCATAGAACCGAGAGTATCAGCCACTGAAAGGCTGTGCAGCTTAAATAACACCGAGCGATCGCCAATAAGCGGCCAGGTTCCCCAAAACCAAAAGGCGATGCCAATGACAATGCAAGTATAACCAAGAATGTCAATCATAATTCGTTTAACCGTTTGAGGATTTGGGCGAGCAGCATCAAGGCAGCATTGCCGACACTCAAAATGATGACCCCAACCACCCCAATCATCCAATCGTCGCGCAGGACAGACACAATTAGAATTACAATAGAGGCTTTGGTGGCAATACTGGAAAAAGCGAGCATTTTCTGCCAAATATCATTGTCTTGGGCGGCTTCGTACATCGGGATCACCAAGGCGGCGATGGTGGCAATTAGGATCAGGTTCATGGCTGCCTCCGTTGAATGCGGTGGACTTCATACCAGCCGTCTTCGTGATATTTCAAAACGATGGTTTTCGGCGTAAAGGTAATCAGAAAAATATCCAGAAAAATGAGTCCGGGGGTGCGTTGAGGTTTAACCCGCTCCATGACGATTACTTCTTCATTATGAGGACGCAAATGATTTCAACTGCCTCAAAATAGGCTTGGGGAATCGCTATCAGGACTTCACCTAAAGCTCGCAGCCAATCCTGGAGGCGACCCGGTGCGGTGTAACTTCGAGGCAATAAAAATGCGATCGCAAAACCAATGAAGATATTAGCCAAGCTCAGGTCGGCAGTGAGCAAAAACCAAATGCTTAAGCGCAATATCAGGTTTAAATAGCCAATCATGCCAGCACCATCCAAAATAGCAGAACTATCATCAAGCTCATGACGCCAATCAAGTGGTCAAATTGCTCCAATAAGCGGGGGAATCTCAGGTTTAAGCGCCGAAAAATCAAAAAATAAGCTCCCCAACCCAGACCGATAATGGCGATCGCTTTAATGAGATTGGTAGGGGTATAGGCTGGTAAGTAGCCAATGTTAGCTAAAATGAGTCCGGTGAGTAATGGCAGCAGAAATAGCCACAAATGGGGGGGATTTCTGACTTTCCGCCAAAAGGTAAAAAGATGAATCGAGCATAGACTGCCGCCGTTCCCACCGCCCCAACATTCATGGCGATCGCTTGCCAGGGCATCAGATGATTTAGGGTTTGAATTTTGGCACCAAAGCCGACCAGTAAGGGAAATCCAGAAATTGAGAGACTCGCTATCACTAAACCAATCCACAGAGAAGTATTTATCGGATTCTCGCGTAATTCCTTAAAATCACGGCTTGGCAAGGCTCCTGCCATTAAAAATAGAGCAGCTTTGACCAATCCGTGGGCCAGGGCATAAAATCCTCCCACTTCGGGAGCGGTGAGAATCCATCCGAGCTGGGAGATGGTGCTTGAGGCGAGGACACGCTTAGTGTCTTTTTCAAACAGAGCATAAGCTAAGCCCAGGAAAACAGCCCCTACGCCAAAAATTCTGACAATAACCTCAATTTCCTCCACAAATAACGCGCAACGCACTAGGGAAAAAATTCCCGTTTTCACGACAACGCCTGAAAGCAAAGCCGATACGGGGGTCTGGGATTCAGAATGAGTGAGGGGTAGCCATAATCCTGAAATAAAAACCCCGCCTTTGGTCAGTAACCCGACAAAAAGCAATGCTACGGCTTCCGGTGGTGCGCCGCGCAATCCCGCAAAAGCAAAGGAATGATGGGTTTGATAGACTAAAACCGCGCCAATCAGGTAAAATAGCATCGCCGTATTACTGACAAAGAGATAGCGCAAGGCCACCCAAATTGAGCGATCGCTTCTGGGGTAGGCGACTAAAAGAGAGGCTGCGATGCCGCTAACTTCCAAGGCGACGTAAACGCTAATAAAGTCGGCACAAATGAACACCGCATTGATGCTGCCGTGCAAAATGACCGTTTGCATGTAAAAAAAAGCGGATTTGTCACTGTGCCAGCAGTAGAGAATGACTGCCGTAGTCACCAGGCCATTGGTCAGGATAAAAAAGGCGCTGAGTTGATCGGCTACCAGGGTCACGCCAAAGTTGTCGAGTAATTCCAGGGTCAGGGGCGATCGCAAACTAAACAATAGCAGGGCATAGCCAACCGAAGCCAGGGACACAATTAAAGCCAAATATTTGTCCCATCTGGGCAGCAAGTAGACGACAAACCCTAGCAAAAACGGCAGGGAAATCCAGGCGATGGTGAGGGTATTCATGGCGTGTTATTTTTTTCGATCACGTCGCTGTCCAGGGTGGGATGATCGCGTGCCAACTTCATCGTGCCAACCAGCATTAAAGCCTGAATGGAAAAGCCGATGACGATGGCCGTGAGGATGACGGCTTGAGGAACGGGATCGGAGTAAGCGCCGTTTTTGAGGTTGCCAAGAATAGGGGCAAACAGTCCATCCCGCGATGCAATCAGTACGTAGTAGGCAACAACGCCCGTACTCATGACATCCATTGCAATAATCTTCATTAAAAGATTTTTCTTAAAGATAATGCCAAAGAAACCGCCCAAAATGGTCGCCAATACACAAGCTTCTAACACGATGACTATTGGTTAAAGGAACTTTGAGTAAAGGGGTTTTTAAAACACGCTAAGTAACAAGCCAAGAGAAAGCCCTTGCGATGCCATTGAAA
>JAAUTE010000320.1 GCA_012031815.1 Chloroflexaceae bacterium | reverse complement strand
AAAGAAGGTTTTCTAGAGAATAACTGGATAAAAAAAGGGAGCGGGATAAAACAAACTCTCAGCTATCCCCTAGAGACTAGCGCAGAATCAACTCTTCTGTCTGGGACAATCGGATATTTTATAAAAGTTTTAGAGTTTGGTTTCTGAGCAACCCACCGCTATCAAACATCTTTACCGTCACAGGTTCCTCGGAGTTCGACTCCGGGAACCTGTAGCTGCCTTCCGCAGCCGCTCCCTAAAAAAAATTAAACATTTTCTCAGTTTCTTCGGGGTCTTTTCTGGATTTGGCTCCGTTAAGTTGAGCCATCAACCGGGTGTTGTCCATAAAAAGGAACGATCTGCGACCAGTGGGGGCGATCGCCTTGGTGCCATTGGCAATAGGCTAGTTCGAGTAGGCTGCCACATGTCCGTCCTAGGTTTTCCGGAGGGTGGAAGCCAGGATAAGCTTTCTCCTGTAAGATTTGCTGCCAGCGAGCTTGGGGGATAGCAGTCTCAGAATTGACAACTTGCAGTCCCTCCACGGGATCGAGGCGATAAATTGCCCCAAATACCTGGTTTCGGCGGGCAGGCAGGGTAACGGCGATCGCCCTATCCATTGGCAGGTGTTGGCGTTCGGCCCAAACCCACGCTGCCAGGGAAGAAATGCCAAATAGTGGCAAATTAAGCTGTTGTGCCAGGGTTCTGGCCGTAACGACTCCCAGGCGCGTTCCGGTAAAGCTTCCCGGCCCAATGGCAACCGCCAAAAAACCCAGGTCTTCCCATCGCTGGGGCGGCAAAAAATTGCCCAAATAAAGGTGTAAGTAAGTGGCAATATCTCGGTCTAAATCCCAGGTGCGATCGCGAGAGTCTCCGGCAAAATTGCTCAGGGCAATGCCGAGTTGGGGGCTGGTGGTATGTATAGCTAAACCGTAATTCCCTGGCATGGGTTTAGTAGGTGATTGAGGATGCAGGATGAAGCCAGCGGTGGGAGGAATCGGGTCGGGAATAACGAAGAACGGCTAGCTTCTTTGGTAGCGCATTCCGGGCAACTGGGCGACTAAGCCTAATAACTCTAGCTGCAAGAGGGCACTGGAAACTTCCCCCGGTGGCAACCCACTCTGTTGGGCGATCGCATCAAAAGCGGTCGAGGTGGTTCCCACCACAGCAAACACTTGGGCTAGGGGCGGGGCTAGAGCGGGCGGGAGGGCCGTGGGTTCGGACAAAAGGGGGAGTTGCTCAGCGGGTTTTTCCGATTTACCCCCTAAGCGTTCTAGCAGGTCATCCAGGTCGACAATGGGCTGCGCGCCTGACTGTAACAACCGCAGGCAGCCCTGAGCTTCCCCTACATCGGGGGCATTGGGCAAGACGTAAACGGGGCGGCCAAATTCTTGGGCGTAGCGGGCAGTGATCAGCGCGCCGGACTTGAGGGGAGCTTCCATGACTAGCACGGCCCGGCTCAACCCGGCAATAATCCGGTTGCGGGAGGGAAAATGATAGCGATTTGGGCCGACACCAGCGGGATGCTCGCTCAAAATCAGCCCCCGCTGCCCGATTTGGTCGTAAAGTTGGCGATGCTGCGGCGGATAGACTACATCCACCCCCGTCCCCACCACAGCGAAGGTGCGGCCCCCGGCAGCTAGACAACTGCGATGGGCTTCTCCGTCAATCCCGGCAGCCAATCCTGAAATCACGATAAATCCGGCTTTGGCTAGCACCTGGCTCACTTTTTTTGTCCAGCGCTTGCCGCAGTCCGTGGGAGAGCGGGTTCCCACCATGCCCACAGCGGGAACGGTTCCTTGCAGTTCTCTGGGATCGGGCTTGCCGCAGTAGTACAAAACGGGGGGCAGATTAGGCAACTCCCGCAGCCCATAGGGATAGTCGGAGTCAGCAGGCGTCCAAAAGTGGGGATTTTTTTGTAGATGCTGGGCGAGCAGTTCGGTGGGAACGATTTCTGTCCGCTTCAGGGCGGCGGCTTGCTGTTTTTCCCCGACCCCCGCGATCGCCCTTAAGTCAGATGGGGAGGCAGTCCAAGCAGCGGCGAGGGAACCAAACTGTTGCTGCAAACGCGTCAGTAAAACCGGGCCAAAACCGGGTAATTGCGACCAGGCCAGCCAATAGGCACGGTCTTCCGGGATGGGGTCAGCAGGCATGAATTCAAGCAGGAGAACAAAAGGGGTCGCTGTAGCAGGATTTGCGGCAGTTAACGCCACGATCACGACTCAGATCAGCCTAGCAGATTCTTGCTGGTTTGCTGTCTTTTTGCTAGGGATTTTGCCTGATAGTAGTGAGCTTGAGACAGGGATTAGAATGGATTCAAAGACGTACCCTGACGTAGAGAGGCTGGCTAGAGAATGTTGCAACTATTGGTCGTGTTACTGGTGCTGGGATATGGAGCCGGAGCCTGGGTCTTTTGGAAGGGCTTTAAGCGTACTAACTTTAGCCGCAGTTTTTCCAATCGCCTGACCTTATCCTTGCTGTGGCCGGTTTTGTTGGTTACCAATAAAAACTACCGTCAAAATTTCCAAAAAGCCCTTAAAGGCTAAGGTTTACTCCGAATGTAGAGAAAAAACTGGGGCGATCGCATTTTTGGATCAGGTGTGGAACGGATTTGGTTAATTGGGGGAACCCAGGAGAGCAAACTGTTGGCGGCCTTGCTGGTTGCCAAGGGGATTCCCTGCGTCGTTACCGTGACCACAGAGGCGGCCAGGATGCTGTATAAGCCAGCGGACAGATTAGCGGTGGACGTAGGGCAGTTAACCTCGGCTGATATGGCAGTTTTTCTGGGGAAAAAGCAAATTATGGCTATTGTTGATGCTTCCCATCCCTATGCCGCCGCCGTTTCCCAAGCCGCGATCGCCACCGCCCAGTCCCAAAAGATTCCCTACCTGCGCTACGAACGACCTAGGGTAGAAAACCGCAAATCAATGAAAATATTCTTGAATTAGAGAGCTTAGAGGCTCTGTTTGCTGGAGGTTACCTGTTAGAACAGCGGGTGTTGCTCACCCTGGGCTATCAGAGTTTGCCTCGGTTTCGGGATTGGCAAGAGAAAGCGACCCTGTTTGCTCGCATCCTCCCGGCCCTGCGATCGCTGGACGTGGCCATCGCGGCAGGATTTACTCCGGAGCGATTATTGGCCATGCGCCCGCCTTTTAGCCTGGAATTGGAGCTAGCGCTCTGGCAACAGTGGCAAATTTCCCTGGTGGTCACCAAAGCCTCTGGTCAAGCAGGGGGAGAAGTGACAAAACGCTTAGCCGCAGCGAGGTTGGGCATTCCTGTGATCGTTTTAGCCCGGCCCCCAGTCAATTACCCCCAACAAACCGATAATTTCTCGGCGGTGCTGGAATTTTGTCGTCTGGCCTATGCTAAGTAAAGTAAATTGATTAAATTCAGGATTATGGTAGACCCCTTAACCCCCGCCGTTAGCGATCGCATTTGCCGACACATGAACGACGACCACAGCGAGGCCATCGTCCTCTACGCTCAGGTCTTCGGCAAGATCGCGCAGGCCCAAGCGGCAACCCTGCTGGCTATTGACCCCCAGGGCATGGATTTATCGGTGCAAACCCCTCAAGCCACCCTCCCGGTTCGCATTGAATTTGAGCGACCCCTGGCTGATTCCGAAGACGCCCACCACACCTTAATTGATATGGTTAAGCAGGCCCGTCAGACAAAAGCCTCTTAAACTCCTAAAATCAGGCTTGGAATCGACTAGTTCGCGGCTGGAGGGGGCGATTGCACAGGAACCCGGTTGGGCAAATCCAGTTCCACATTGGGGCCGCGATCGAGGATTTCCACGTCCCACTGACCCCGCCGGGAGGTTTCAAAGACAATGTAGCGTCCATCGGGACTCACCGCTGGATGACGCAACCAACTGCGGTAGGCTGGTTT
>JAAUTE010000052.1 GCA_012031815.1 Chloroflexaceae bacterium | reverse complement strand
TCGAATGCGGATTGTTATTTTATGTACCTGCGGGGACAGCACGCCCTCTCTACAAGCGGCGATAGATGCCCTGATGGGCAAATTCACGCCTAGCGGGGGTACTGCCAGTGATTTATGCTTAAAACAGGGCTTGACGTTCTCCAATCTCAAAATTTCGCGCCGCTAGCGGGCAAACGCATCGGCCTGATGACCAATCCCAGCGCGGTGGATGCCGATTTGAACAGCACCTATCAAATTTTTCGTGGATGCGCCGCAGATCAATCTGGTGGGGTTGTTCAGCCCTGAACATGGATTCGACAGCGCAGCACAGGACGGCGTGCTGCTGACTTCCACACTTGATACCCGTACTGGTCTGCCGATTCACAGTTTGTATGGTAATGGTTTCGCCCTACGCCGGAAATGCTGGCGGAGATTGATGTGCTCGTATGTGATATTCAAGATGTCGGGGTGCGCTACTATACCTACCTGTGGACAATTTCCTACATTCTGGAAGCGGCAGGCGAATATGGCGCAGAAGTCCTAATTCTTGACCGTCCCAATCCCCTAGGCGGAGTTAAAATTGAAGGCGCACCGCTGGACGAAGCCTTTGCCAGCTTGGTTGGACGTTTTAATATCCCCAATCGGCATGGCATGACGTTGGGCGAACTTGCCCAGATGATGAACGCGCTCTGGAATCCTACTCCCGCTGTGCTAACAGTCATTCCCTGCGAAGGGTGGCAGCGTGAGATGACATGGGACATGCTTGGGCGGGTGTGGATTCCCCCCTCGCCGAACATGCCGCAATTTGTAACTGCGCTGCAATATCCCGGTGCGTGTCTGGTGGAAGGCACAAATTTATCTGAAGGACGCGGCACGACCCTGCCCTTTGAAATGGTCGGTGCGCCGTTTGTGGATGGATTTCGCCTGCCTCCCATTTTGAATCGGCTTGGGTTGCAGGGAGTCAAATTTCGCCCGCATAGTTTTTCACCCGCTACCAGCAAATTTGCCGGAGAGTCATGTCACGGGGTGCAGGTGCATATCACCGATGCGCGGGGTGTGGAATCCACTCAAAACATGGCTGCTTGTTCTCACAGTGATACACGATATGTATCTTGGAAAATTGTCTGGAAACCCCATTTCGACCTTTTAATGGGGTCTGATGAAATGCGGAAGCAAAATTGAGGAATCGGCTGCACTTGAGACGCTTATGCTCTCTTGGGAGCAGTATCAAGCCGAATTCAGGCAGAAGCGCCTTCCATTTTTACTGTATTAACGGTGGCATTCCCAAAAGCCTAAAGTTTATTAGCATTTCGTTTTGAATCGGTTAGAATTAGAGACACCTTTTTTGATACGTTGAGGAGAATACGTTTTGAAACGCTTGATGTTGTTAATGATACTTGTGGCAGGTCTAGTGATGGTGGTCATTCCTACCCAAGCCCAAGATGCTCCACAAGTGGTCGTGATGACTCCCTTTTTGGCACAACCCGGTACACAGTTGATGGTAGAAGCCTTCCAAGCTGATGCTGAAAGTCGTGGGTGGGAAGTTACCGTCATTGATACTGCCAATGATGTTGCGGCGCTGGTTGGCGTTGAAGACTTGCAGATAATCATCGAAGTGATTAAAACCTTGGTTTGTCCAGATGTAGCTGTGGTGCTGCCAGCTCCGAAACCCGTGGCGTTCAATTATCGGTTTCCAGTCGGGATCGACAAAGAGGAAATTACAGCCCGAAAGGCGATTGCGGGTGCAGAATTGATCGATGGCCGCCACCATCAGTTGCGTTAGTAACGCCTCGTCTTCTGTGGGGGCAATGAGGAAGCGATAGCCTTCTGCGGGGGTGAAGGGGGTCATGCCCAGGAGTTTGGGATAGTAGGAGAGGCCGAGGCGGTGGGCAACGTCGGCCCATTGATGGTCGAAGACGAATTCGCCGTAGCTGTGGCCTTTTAGGTAGAGGGGAGCCGCGCCGATGAGGTCTCGATCTCGCCAGAGGCTGAGGTGACAGGGCTGCCAGCCAGTTTGCGCCCTCACGCTGCCGGAAGTTTCCAGGTTGTTAAGCCATTCCCACTCCAGAAAGGGGGTTTTCAAGGGTTGAGCCAGGTCATCCCAAGCCGTTTGGGGAATTTCTGCCATGTTTTCGAGCCAGGCAACGGTGTATTGAGGCTTGATCTGTGGAATCATCGGCCTTGGTGGAGGTAGGGGTGGGTGCGGCGGTTGAGTTTCTTCTAGGTTAATGCAATATTTCTTTACGGGTTGGGCAATCGGGTCGCGATCGCCTTCATCCCCAAGCGTTACCCATTTACACCCCGGCGATCGCCTTCCAGACCCCGACTGTGGGGTTTTTAACTTCAGCGATCGCCTGCCATAGCTCTAGAATTAAGAAAATATCTGAACTTGAAATCAAGTTTTCCGTCCATGCCAGAACAATTAGAAGAGCGAGTCGCTTATTTAGAAACTGAAGTTGAACGACTCAAAAGAAAAATAGAGAGCGGGACAACAACTAGAGCTTGGTGGGAGCAAATTGTCGGAACATTTGCCAATAATTCAGCTTATGATGAAGCGATGGGTTTAGGGCAAGAATATCGTCATTCCCTCAGTTCAAATCCCACAGAGTCCAACGACTAATCAATGTACATTCTCGATACCGATCATTTTAGTGTTTTAGAGCGTGGAGGAATCATTGCTCAAGGCTTGACACAACGTCTGGCGAGAATCAGTTCTGCTCAAGTGGCAGTTAGTATCATCACCTACGAAGAACAGATGCGCGGTTGGTTGAGTTATATCGCTAAGTCCCAAAGGATTGAACAGCAAGTTGAAGCCTATCGGCAGTTAAAGCAACAGTTAGTAAACTATTGCACAATCCCAATTCTAGAGTTTGATGAACAAGCGGTATCAGAATTTCAACGGCTCAGAAAGTTATATCCTCGACTGGGCACAATGGATTTGAAAATTGCCGCGATCGCCCTGGTAAATAAAGCAGTTTTGTTGACGCGTAACGAGATTGATTTTGGGCAAATTTCCGGTTTATCTGTGGAAGATTGGATAAGAAAAGCCTAGTGTTTGCTTGGCCGTACAATTCCCAAAGGCGATCGCCCCCGAACCCCAACAACGGAGCTTTTTGCTGGGAAGGCCAGGAGTTAATATAAAATTTTCTCATCTTTTTGTGCAAGAACCGAGATCAGAAGTCCAAGGGCCGAGTTTTTTTCTCCGAGGGCCAAGCTTTTTGTCAAATATTTTACAAAATTTCTCGAAAGGCCGGGTTCAGATCTGGAACTGTGAAGCTTTTTTCTCCGCCAGTGGAGTTTTTCTATAAGATTTTCTAATCTAGATCTCGGAGCGTCAGGCTTTTTTCTCGGCCCGTCAGGTTCCGTTGTCCAGCGATGCTCCTGCGGAGCGGCTGCGCCTACGCCTTCCAAACCCCGACAGCGAACTTTTTGAGTTGAGCGATCGCCTTTGCGACCTCAAGCGATGACGTTACAGCCCGCCAACTCTCAAAACCTTCAATAGACATCTCCAAAAATCAGGTTCCGACTCAGGCAGCATCAGGGTTCCAGATTCTTTTCTGGAGATGTCTAATAATAGAAATAAGCTCTTTTGTAACAGTCTCATGCTAACTTCCCTGCCCCTCACCCATTTCGAGCCGCCCAGAACCTGGATGTGGAGAGGATTTCCCATCACCTATCAAGTCTGGGGCGATCGCGGCCCGGCAGTGCTGCTCGTCCACGGATTTGGCGCTTCCTGGGGCCACTGGCGCCAGAATCTCCCCGTCCTCGGCCAAACCTGCCGCTGTTTTGCCATCGATCTCCTCGGCTTCGGGGGTTCCGCCAAACCCTTCCCCAGTAACGAGCTTCCCTACACCTTTGAAACCTGGGGACAACAAATCGCCGATTTTTGCCGCGAAATCATTGGTTCCCCCGCCTTCCTGGTCGGTAACTCCATTGGCTGTATCGCCGTTATGCAGGCCGCCGTCTCCCACCCCGACATCGCCCGCGCGATCGCCGCCCTTAACTGTTCCCTGCGACTCCTCCACGATCGCAAACGGGGGACACTGCCCTGGCATCGTCGCGTCGGTGCGCCTCTAATGCAGCGCTTGCTTGGCTACAAACCCGTGGGCCGCTTCTTTTTCCAGCAGGTCGCCAAACCCAAGGTCGTTCGCAAGATCTTGTCCCAAGCCTATGGCCGCCCGGAAGCCGTGAGCGATGAATTGGTCGATCTCCTGATGAAACCCGCCAAGGATATGGGTGCAGCCGAAGTTTTCCTCGCCTTTACCAACTATTCCCAAGGGCCGCTCCCCGAAGACCTGCTGCCCCAACTGCCCTGTCCCGCCATTCTGCTGTGGGGAACCGACGATCCCTGGGAACCCATCGAACTGGGACGAGAATACGCCAAATATGCCACCGTCGAGCAGTTCATTCCCCTGGAGGGCCTCGGCCACTGTCCCCAAGACGAAGACCCAGAACAGGTTAACGCCATTCTTTTGCAGTGGATCGATCGCCACGCCTAGGCAGCAAAATGCGCCAACAGCGCTTGACGCATCACGGCCACCGGAGCCGGACAGTCCAGCCAAATTTCCAGGGCGACGGCTCCTTGCTGTACCAGCATTTCCAACCCATCAATGGTCAATGCCCCCTGCTCGGCAGCTAATCGCAAAAATTCCGTCGGTCTGGGCGTATAAATCAAATCGTAGACAACGCAATGTCTCGGTAATTGGCCCAAGGCTTGGGCAGCAATGGGCGTGCCCCGATGGGAGGTCATGCCAATGGGGGTGGTGTTGACCAGCAGTTGAGCTTGGGGCAAAAATTGCGGCAGTTCTGACCAAGGATGGACTTGAATCGTGGTTCCCAGGGCGAAAGACTGCCAGCTTGCCTGAAACTGTTGTAGCTTCTCCCAACTACGGCCAAAGACGTGAATTTGCCGACAGCCCAGTTGGGCGCAACCCACCACCACAGCCCTGGCGGCCCCGCCATTGCCCAAAATCAGCGGCTCTGTTTCCCGCCAATCTCGCTTGAGGGCTTGTAAGGGCGCAAGAAACCCCGCAATATCCGTATTGGTTCCCCGCCACCCCAAAGGCGATCGCGAAACCGTGTTCACCGCCCCAATCAGTTGGGACAGGGCGCAATTTCCGCCAAAAACGGCATCACCGCCTGCTTGTGGGGAATGGTCACATTAAATCCCACCACCCCCATCGCTTCCAGGGCCGCCACCACCTCCCCCAACCGCTCCCCCGCCACCGACCAGGGAACGTAGACATAATCCAGCCCCAAGGTGGCGATCGCAGCATTGTGCATCGGGGAGAGAGAGAATGCTCCACCGGATGACCGATGATACCAAGCAATTTGGTTTTTCCAGAAATTCCCATTAATCTAGCCAAAAGAGAACTAATGCCCCGGCTGATACCCAGAGGCGACAATCATGGAGCCAATACCCTCATCGGAGAAAATTTCCAACAGCAGCGCATGGGGCAACCGGCCATCGATGATGTGAGCCGCCCGAACCCCCTGGGCTAAAGACCGCACGCAGCAGTTAACCTTGGGAATCATGCCGCCCGAAACGATGCCTTGCTGAATCAATGCCCTGGCTTGCTGGATGTCCAGCTTGGTTAACAGCGTCGAAGGATCTTGATAGTTTTTGAGAATTCCGGGGGTGTCCGTGAGCAGAATCAGTTTTTCCGCGTCTAGAGCGGCGGCAATTTCTCCTGCGACGGTATCGGCATTAATGTTGTAAGCCTGACCCGTTTCGTCGGCGGCAACGCTGGAAATTACGGGAACGTAGCCGTTTTTCACCAAGGACTGCACTAATTCAATCTCGACGTTACACACCTCACCCACAAAGCCCACATCTTCATGGCCTACCTGACGAGCCGTAATCAGATTGCCATCCTTACCGCACAGCCCGACCGCTTTCCCCCCGGCTTGATTCGATCAGGGAAACCAATTCCTTGGTTAACCCGACCCACCAGCACCATCTCCACCACATCCATCGTGGCAGCATCGGTGACCCGCAAACCATCTTTAAATTGGGGTTCAATGCCCAATTTATCCAGCCAGCTATTAATTTCCGGGCCGCCGCCGTGAACCACTACCGGGCGCATCCCCACGCAGGACATAAACACAATATCCCGAATGACTTTATCTTTGAGCGAGCTGTCTTTCATCGCTGCGCCCCCATACTTAACCACCACGGTACGGCCGGCAAACTGTTGAATGTAGGGAAGGGCTTCGCTGAGGACGCGGACGCGAGTAGCCGGTTCTTGTTTAAAAAATTCGCTTTCGTTAGTCATGCTGACGTTTCAGGACTAGGTTGGCTTTATCAATTATTTATTATGCCGTTTCTCTCTCCCAGGCAGTTTCTTTTTCCGTTTCTTTGGTCTATCCCGTTACGCTGTCTCCCCGATGGCGATCGCCAGGGATTTTCGAGTCCTTAAAGCGTTGGGCATTGGCACAAGTTGATTTAATATTTGGAGACTATGAATCGCGCTCAAAAATACTTTCTTGTAAAATCACTAAAAATATATTTGGAGCTAGCGCAAGCTGTTTCCTACGGGGACGAGCCGCTTATTGGTTGGGATTGATCAACTTGACTTTTAGGGTTAGCTGGGCGAACTTAGATGAATCTTAAGGATAAAACTATTCCTATGGGTAGTTGACCTCCCTCAAAATTATCCCTCCCTCGCCCAGACAAGTCCATGAAAGAATCCACCGCCCAATTAACCACCTTACTCCTGGATCAAGCCATCGATCGCTTCCTCGGACAACTCAGCGCCTTGGAACAAATGGCTCTCGGTTCTTCCGTGCCCCCCAGAGCCGAACTGCGTCAGGTAGACTGCCAAGAAATGCTGAAAACCCGCCCCGTTTTAGTGTTCCAATGTGACAGTATCGCCCACCGTGCCGCCCTGCTGTGTTTAAAATCACGTCTCTCCCAAGCAGCTTTGGCGATCGCCATTCCTGGCATTTGTTTAACCGTCCCCGGCGAAGACGATATTGGCTTCCTCTGCGGCGAATAAACTTGATTTCCTGGGTTTCCTCGGCTAGTGGCCTTCCCAGCGCTTCAGGGGTACACAGTCAATCCCTAGCTGATCGAAGGCGCGAGCCACCACAAAATCCACCAAATCCTCAATGGTTTGGGGCTGGTGATACCAAGCGGGAATCGCTGGCACAATTCTTGCCCCCGCCTCGGCTAGAACCGTTAAATTTCGCAGGTGAATCAGGCTAAAAGGGGTTTCACGGGGAACTAGCACCAATGGACGTCCTTCCTTGAGCTGCACGTCAGCCGCACGCTCCAACAAGTCCGAACTCATGCCCGCGGCTAGCTTAGCGGCGGTACTCATGCTACAAGGTAGAACGATCATGCCCTGCGTCCGGAAGGAACCGCTAGCGATATTGGCTCCCACATCGCCCCACCGATGGCAGCGCAATTTTCCCCCCGTCAGGACGCCTGCCTGCTCGCGCCAAAACTCTGCCTGCAATTCCGGTTCCGGCGGCATTTTTTTCCTGCTGCTCTGCCTGCCACACCAGATAGGTGGCTTTCGAGGCGACGACCTCAACGGCTATCTCGGCTGCTAGTAAATACTTGATGGCTCGAACGGCATAAATCAGTCCCGATGCGCCGCTAATTCCCAAAATCAGAGGTTTTGTCATTCCGTTAATCTGTGATGGCAATTTTGGCGGCTGTGTTTAGATGATTCCTTCTTGCTCCAGTTTTTCTGCCAGCTGCAAACCCCGCGGGTCGCCAACTTTAAGCAAGGCGCCTTTGGCATCTTCCTTGACACCCACATCTCCATCTTCCACTAAAGCTTCAATTAAGGCATCGATCGCGGTGGCATAGACCACGTTGGACGGCAATTCCCGACAGAGCTGGCCGATGGCCCAGGCGCAATTACTGCGTACTGCTGCCACCGGATCGCGCCGTAAGGCTTCAATCAAAGGGGGCAGGGCTGCAACCGCAGCTTCGTAGTCTAGATGGGCCATTTGCGCTAAACTACTGGCTGCCCACAACCGCACGGCGGAAATATCGGTTTTCAGGGCGTGGGTCAAAGGGGACAGAGAACGGCGATCGCAGCAGTTACCCAAGGCCCAAACAATGCCTTTGCGGACATAGCCATTCCATTCGCGGGCCATTAGGAAGATGAGGGGTTGGACGGCATCGGGACTGGGATTGCGCCCCAAGGCGTAGGCGGCACTCACGCGGATCAGCGGACAAACATCGCCCAATAAACGGATCAGATCAGGTATGGCGCGGGGTTCCTGGAGATCGCAAAAAGCACGAGCCGCTAACATCCGCTGCCCTGGTTCCGCTGCGTGGAGTAAAACCAGCATTTCTTCGGGATTGGGGGCAGGTTCGGCGTCTACCGCTTCCAACTCGTCTAGGGGGCTAGTCAGTTCGTCATCTAATGAAAGTACGCTGATATCTTCGTCGCTAGGCATACTTGGTAACTTACCCATCCCGTCTAGTTTAACCAGTCTCGATCCCCGCCAAGCCGATGGGGATGCAAATGTTAAATTCAGTTGCTAGAGTTAGCAGCAACGGAGGAAAATATCCGGGGTTTTACTGATGTCAATCTGGCTCCGGGCCCAAGGATTTGATCATGAGCAGCGACTGGGGCTGAAATCCCAGCTGATCGTAGAGCGCGATCGCGGGATGGTTGGTGGTGAAAACTTGCAGCCCAATTTGGTGATCGCCCCTGGCGGCAGCCCAGGTTTGAGCCTCGGCTAAGAGAACTTTGGCCAGGCCGCGACGGCGATGGGCGGGCATCACGTACAGCAAAAAAATATGCCCATAGCGATCGCCAGACCTTTGATCGATGGCGTTGCCCATCCAGAGACAGGCCACAGCAGGAGAAGGGGGGGGCGGCCTGTTCAATCCACCACAGGCGTTTGGGCGCTGATATATTGCTCTACGGTTTCGCTAAGGTGGTCAACTTGCTGCAAATGAGGAAATTGATCTTGGTAGCTGCGGTGGACAAATTGAGTCAGCAAGGGGCGATCGCGAAGAGTTCCGGGGCGCAGTCGATAACCCGGTGGTAAGGGAGGATGATTCAAGGCGTGACAGGCGGGGCGAGGCTGGTAGGGGCGATCGGGCTGATTTCCTCGACGGGAGCTGGTGCGGAGAGTCCAGAGGGAAGAAAGCTACGGGCACTCACGGCGGCTAAAGCAACTAAAAACACCAGCAGGATCAGAAACGGGGCGATATGTTGACGAAAGATACTCATCTTAACGGGATTTAGGGAAAAGAGTCGGAACTAAACCAATGAAATTCCGCTAGACGCTGACCAGCTTAACAAATATTTCCTGTCCAGTCAGAATCCCCCCATCTCCCTATCAGCCCATCACAGTAAGTAAACCAGAATAAACAGAATTACCCACACCACATCCACAAAGTGCCAGTACAATTCAGACGCCTCAACACCAAAATGTTTCTCACTCGTATAATGTCCCCGATTTCGCGATCGCATCAGCACGAAGCCGATAAAGATCAGCCCAAGGGTGACGTGCAAGCCGTGAAAACCCGTCAAAGCGTAAAAAATGCTGGCAAAAATATTGGTTGTGACCCCAAACTCCAGGTGGAAATATTCGTAAAGTTGCCCGGCAAGAAAAATCGCTCCCATAGCTGCCGTCGCCGCAAACCAGCGCTGCAAGCCAGCAACGTCATTTCGTTTAATGGCTGCTTGACCCCGGTGCATAACAAAGCTGCTCGCAACCAGAATCCCCGTATTAATTCCAGGTAAAAACAGTTCCAACTCCGGCGTTCCTTCCGGCGGCCAGGCAGGCAACACAAACCGATAAATTAGCAGCGTTGCAAACATGCCTAGAAAAATCATACTTTCCGCCGTCAGAAATAAGACCAGCCCAAACAAACGATGATCCGGGTGAGAGCCATGAGGAGAGTGAGCCTGCACTTCTACCTCATGATGAACAGTTTGAGATTCATTAACCGTGGGACTTTGCATGGAATTTTCCTGGATGAGCTTGGTAAAGAAATCATGCCAAAAATTAACGCCCAACTTGTGAGTTGAACCTAAGATTCTGCGCCGACTTCTGCCAGTAACTCCTGGACAGATTCCTGCTTTTCTAAGGCTTCCGTATCGACGCCATAATCGTAGGGGCCAGCCCAGAGAATCGGCTCTTCTAGAAAGTTCTCAATGGGCGGCGGTGAGGTTGTTTGCCATTCCAGGGTGAGCGCCCGCCAGGGGTTGCGACCAGCCACCTTTCCCTTGTAGAGGCTCCAAAAAACGCCAATTACAAGGGAACCATCGAAACTGCCATAATATAGGATCCGATGGTACTCAGCACATTGAGCGGCTGAAACTGAGGGTCGTACAGCGCGATGCGGCGGTTCATGCCCATCATTCCCAACTCGTGCATCGGCATAAACGCGAGATTAAGCCCGATGAAGGTTAGGGCAAAATGCAGCCGACCTAGGGGTTCATTGAACATCCGACCCGTTATTTTCGGAAACCAGTGGTAAAATCCGGCAAATAATCCCAGAACACTGCCGCCGAAAAGAACGTAGTGCAGGTGCGCCACGACAAAATAGGTATCGTGAACGTGGATATCGAAGGGAACTGCCGCCACCATCACCCCGGTTAAGCCACCGATTAGAAACGACGAAATAAAGCCCAAACCAAAGAGCATAGAACTATTCAGCTCAATCTTGCCTCCCCAAATCGTCGCACACCAGCTAAACACCTTCACCCCCGTCGGCACGGCAATGATCATGGTTGTTGCCATGAAAAACATCCGCAGCCACCCCGGCGTCCCGCTGGTAAACATGTGGTGCGCCCAGACAATCAGCCCCAAAAAGCTAATGGCAAAACTCGAATAGGCGATCGCGCGATAGCCGAAAATGGGTTTGCGGGAGTGAACGGGCAAAACCTCAGAGATTACCCCAAAAAAGGGCAAAATCATGATGTAAACTGCCGGGTGAGAGTAAAACCAGAAAATGTGCTGGTAGATGATCGGATCGCCGCCCCCAGCCGGATTGAAGAAATTCGTGCCTAGCAACAGGTCAAAGGACAGCAAAATCAATCCCGCCGCCAATACCGGGGTTGCCAGGAGAATCAGCACTGATGCCGCCAGCATTGACCAGCAAAATAGCGGCATGTCATGGATGCCCATTTCGGGAATCCGCATCTTCAAAATGGTGGTAATAAAGTTAATCGACCCCAAAATTGACGAAGTTCCCAGAATTAAGACGCTGAGAATCCAGAACATCTGGCCCGTCTGGCTCGCCGTTAAACTCAAGGGCGGGTAGGATGTCCAGCCGGCCTGGGGCGCACCCACCAAAAAGCTACTAAGTAACAGGGTGCCGCCCACGGGAATCATCCAGAACGCCACCGCATTCAGCCGAGGAAAGGCCATATCCTCAGCACCCACCATCAGCGGAATTAAATAGTTGCCAAAGGCGGCCCCCGCCGGAATGATCCACAAAAAGATCATCACCGTCCCGTGAAGCGTGAAAATTTGGTTGTACAGTTCCGGCTGGATAAAATCCGGGTCAGGGGTTGCTAGCTCCGTACGAATTACATTCGCCAGTGCGCCCCCGATGAAGAAGAAAAAGAAGGATGTGACTAAATATTGAATGCCAATGACCTTATGGTCGGTGTTGAAGCTGAAATAATCCTGCCATTTGCGCTGGGATTGTCCTAAATCGCGCCCGCTGACAGCAGCAGGACTGGTCGGGGATTCCGTTGCGGTCATAGTTAATCTTCTACCGTTAAAAGCACGCTTGCATATCAATCGATCTGAGACGACAGTAACATGCTAGGGGATCGCCTCCAGGGTTTTCGCGGAAATTCCGGCTTCGGCTGCATAGGGAGCTAAAAACTGTCCGGGGGAAAGTTCGGCAGGATTGAGCGCAATTTCTTCGGTGTTTTCGGCTTGCTCCGGGCTATTCTCCTGCTGCCACTGCTGGTAATCCTCCAGTGTTTGGACGTAGAGTTGAGATTTCATGGCACCGTGGTAGGCTCCGCACAACTCCGCGCAAACAATGGGGTATTCGCCCAGCCGCGTCGCGGTAAACACCAGTTTGGTCACCCGTCCGGGGATGGCATCCTGCTTGAGCCGAAACTCCGGCAACCAGAAGGCGTGCAAGACATCTGCTGCTGAAATGTTTAGTTCCACGGGCCGGTTTGCGGGAATGTGCATGTCCCCAGTGACAATCCCTGTATCGGGGTAGGTAAAAATCCAAGCATACTGTAACCCCTGAACGTTGACTTCCAAGGGTGCTAGCGCTTGCTGGGCTGGGTCTTCTGGCGACACTCCAATGCCCAAGGCTAGCTCGCCATCGGGATTAAACGCTACCAACGTATTGGGTTCGGCGATCGCTGTCACCGTCGGGCCGGGGTCGCGGGAGTTGACGGGATCGAGACCGCCCATCGCGTTATAAATTTCAAAACTGTACACCGCCAAAATAAAGACAATTACCGCCGGAATCGCTGTCCAGACAATTTCCAGGGGAATATTGTCTTCAAAGGCCGGCCCGTCGGTTAGGTCGCCCGCCTGCCGCCGAAACTTGAAAGCAGAGAAAATAAGAACGCCTTGAATGAGCAAAAATAGCGCCGTGGCGATGGTCATCATCAAATTGAAGAGATTGTCCACCTGAGTCGCCTCCGAAGAAGCAGCCACAGGTAGCAGTCCATGATTTTGCCCATACCACAGACTAACCAGCGTGATAGCGACGCCAGCGAGGAGAGTCAGGATGTTACTGGGAATAGTCACGATTTCCGTTGCAGCTTGAGGAAAGGGTTTGCCGAATTGGCATTGAAAAGAGGTGTTTTAGTTTGATAGCTCGCAATTGCGATCACCGCCGTTGCCGGAGAGCCTTCAAGTCCCCAGAAGCCACACTCTCAATCACCTCCCATTGTTTGGCGATCGCCTACCTGGGGGGCGTCTTTCTTTAGTTAGGGATCCGGGGACGGCTGTGTCTAAAAAAGGCGTCAACAGGAGGATAAAGCGCGATCGCACTCTGTCTTAGGATAGAGAATCCAGACCTTAATGGCGGCGGAATTCAAAAACTTTAGATTTTCTTCAACGTTGAGCTAGAGAGAAAAAACAGTTAGTTTAGTAACGATTGCTCTCAAAACAATCAAAATTTATTACGGGAGCGCGGGCGCATTCTGAAGAATCCCCAAAGGCTTGCCAGTCCAGCCAGGAAGTCCTGCCTACAGTGTTAGGAAGCGTTTGGCAACCCGCCGCAGTTTCGATCTAGATTGAAAGTGTTGGTTATACCTAAAGTTGCGATCGCGGAGCGAACACTCTCCTGTCCATTAATTTTTTATAATCCTCAAAAATGCCCTCATGACCGAATCGATTTTTCCCCATCAGGTTCAAAGCGCGGTTGAGCCAGCGGCGGCTAAAATCTGGGTGCGCCGCCTGGTTTGGAAAATTGCTGTTGCGACGTTGCTCCTCATGGCGATCGGCAGTGCGACGCGGGTCATGAATGCGGGCCTTGCCTGCCCGGACTGGCCACTATGCTACGGTCAACTGTTGCCTGCCCGCCAGATGAATTTACAAGTGTTTTTGGAATGGTTTCACCGCCTGGATGCAGCCTTGATTGGTCTGAGTTCCCTGGCGTTGATGGGACTGTGCTGGTGGCAGCGCCGCCAATTGCCGGGGTGGTTGCCGGGGGTGGCAACCTTTAGCCTCCTGCTCATTGTTTTCCAAGGGGTGCTGGGTGGACTGACCGTGACACAATTGCTGCGCTTTGATATTGTGACCGCTCATCTAGGCACAGCCTTGCTGTTTTTTTATCACGCTGATTGCGATCGCACGGCCCTGCTGCCCGTCGAGCCGGGGGTTAAGTCCGGGGGTCTAGCCTGGCTGAGTTTGGTGGCGGCACTGCTGGTGTACCTACAAAGCCTGCTGGGGGGGACTGGTAGCCTCTCGTTGGGCCCTACACCAGTGCTATACCGGGTTTGAGCTGTGTGCCGTCATGAATAGCCATATTCTCGGCGTGGTTCCGCCAACCCTTGCGACCCTGAGCCTCTGGGTTTGGGCCTGGCGGCGAGCCGGCCTGTCTCCTGCCCTTAAGTTCCTGGCCCACAGTGGGGCGGGCTGGTGGGATTGCAAGTGCTGCTGGGCACAGCGACCTTTCGCTTGCACCTACAAGTAGAGTTACTCACCGTTGCTCACCAAGGGGTCGGAGCCGCCCTGCTCGGCGTCCTGGCGGCCTTTACGGTGCTGGCCTGGCGTGATCGCCTCGCTGCTGCTTAATGCAGATCGAATCGGACAATCAAGCATCTTCAAGTAAATTAGGGGTAAATAATGACTGGGACAACCATTTCCCAACACCACGAGAATCTCTGGCAAGCGATCGCTAGCTACGTCCAACTCACCAAGCCGCGGATCATTCCGCTATTGCTGGTTACGACGGTGGCGGCCATGTGGATGGCGGGTGGCGGTCAGGTGGAACCCTGGCGAGTTTTGATGACGCTCCTGGGGGGAACCCTGGCGGCGGCTTCGGCCCAAACCCTCAACTGCATTTACGATCGCGACATTGACTACGAAATGCAGCGCACCCGCAAGCGCCCCATTCCCTCTGGTCGGGTTCAACCGCACCACGCTCTCATTTTCGCCGTTATTTTGGCATTATTATCCTTTACACTGCTAGCGGTTTGGGTTAACTTGCTCAGCGCCTTGCTGGCCATGTCCGGCATTGTTTTTACCTGCTGATTTACACCCACCTACTCAAGCGCCACAGCTCCCAAAATATTGTCATCGGCGGAGCGGCGGGAGCGATTCCCCCCTAGTAGGCTGGGCGGCCGTGACGGGAGATTTAACCTGGACGCCTTGGGTGCTGTTTGCCATTATTTTTCTCTGGACGCCGCCACATTTTTGGGCCCTGGCCCTGATGATTCGCGATGATTACGCCCAGGTGAATGTGCCCATGCTGCCCGTAGTCGCCGGGGAGGAACCAACGGTTCGCCAAATCTGGATCTACACGCTCCTGACCGTGACCCTGACCTTGATGCTGGTCTTTCCCTTGGGCGTTGCTGGCTGGTTCTACGGTGCGGCAGCCGGAGTGCTGGGCGCCCTGTTCCTGCGCAAAGCGTGGGAGTTGTTGCGAGCGCCCGCGGACAAGCAAGTGGCGAAATCGATGTTTAAGTACTCAATTTTGTACATGATGCTGCTGTGTGCCAGTTTGACCCTGGACAGTCTGCCCTTGATGCGAGATTTAGGGGCTGCGGCTCAAGCGGTCGTGATGGACCTGTTGCAGACCTAAAAGTTGCGGCGATCGCGATCCTCCTAAGACGGGAACAGGCGATCGCCAAAACCAAGTTGTTTTTTCGGGAGAACCCATGAAGCCATCCGCTTCGGGCGCTTCCATGCAATGGTTTTGACTCTTAACCCAGGCAAAATATCCTCCGTATTTTCCCCAAAGCTTGCCCAATCTTTCTCAACAAATCTTCAGGGAAAATTTACTTGCCCGTCAGGCTTCCTTACAGCAAGTGCTTCATCATGGATATGGTCTCTATCCAGCCCATGACCAGCCATGCAGAAATCCACGCCGTTAATCCTCGTTGGTGCGATCGCGTTACTCTTCGGTTGTGCCAGCTCCCCTCCACCCCGTCACCCCCACTGAGAGCCGAACCCTTCAGAGCGCAGCGGTGGCAACCGCTCCCTTAGACTACGAAGACTATGGCAAAATTCTCAGTACCTACGTTAATGAGCAGGGACTGGTTGACTATACCGCCTTACAAGCCAACCCCCAAGCGCTGAAAGATTTTGTGGCTAAAATCGGAGCCGTAGCCCCCGAGAGCTATGTCGCCTGGAGCGAGTCCGACAAAATTGCCTTTCTTATCAATGCTTATAACGCTATCACGCTGCAATCGATTATTGAGCAGAATCCCCTGAAAAAATAGTATTAGAGATATTCCTGGGGTTTGGAAAGTGAAAACCCACACCGTCATCGGAGAACCCAAAACCCTGGACAACATTGAGCATCAAATCCTCCGCAAAGAGTTTAACGAACCCCGCATCCACGCAGCCCTGGTCTGTGCGGCTATCAGTTGCCCGCCCTTGCGCCGAGAACCCTTCACCGGAACACAACTCAATGCCCAATTAGACGATCAGGTTAATCAATGGCTAGCTGGCCCCCAGGGCTTAACCATCGATCGCGCCCAAAACCGGATTGCCATCTCCTCAATTTTCAAATGGTTCGGAGAAGATTGGGAAAAAAGCTATGGTATTGAAGGCAAGTTTACGGGCAATGGCAAAGAACGGGCCGTGCTGAACTTTATTAGCAACTATGTCAGTCCTGAAGACCGCGAATATCTCGCCCAAGGCCAGTACAAGCTGGATTACCTAGACTATGACTGGGCATTAAACCGCCAATAATCAATAACATAGTGGCGATCGCGCCTGAAGCCCTTGCCTTTTGTTCTCTTGTGTTCTCTGATTTGACTACCTGGAGCTTATCTATGGGTTATCTCGAAACCACTGCCCAAGTCTATGCTGAAGCGGCTGAAACCCCTCAAGTCGGACTGTGTTGCATTAGTGGACCACCGCTACAACTGCCGGGACTGAAGATTCCCGAAATCATGCACCAAATGAACTATGGGTGCGGCTCCACGGTGCATCCCATAGAACTGGTTGGCGAACCCACGGTCTTGTACATCGGCGTGGGGGGCGGCATCGAAGCCCTTCAGTTTGCCTATTTTTGTCGCCGGACTGGCGGGGTGGTTGCCGTTGACCCGGTGCCCCAAATGCGGGAAGCGGCCGCCCGTAACTTACAGCTTGCTACCGCCGACAATTCCTGGTTTGAGCCAGATTTTGTGCAAATCTTGGCGGGAGATGCCTTCGTCTTACCCGTCCCTGACGCCTCTGTGGATGTGGTAGCCCAGAACTGCTTGTTCAATATTTTTGAGCCGGAAGACCTGCGCCGGGCCCTGTTGGAAGCCTATCGCGTCCTCAAACCCAATGGCCGGTTGATTATGAGCGATCCCATCGCCAGCCGCTCCATTCCGCCCCACCTCCAGCAAGATGAGCGGTTGCGTGCCCTCTGTCTCTCCGGCGCGCTGACCTACGCTGAATACATCGACCATTTAGTGGCCATCGGTTTTGGCCAGATCGAGATTCGTGCCCGCCGTCCCTATCGCCTTCTTGACACGTACAGCTACAACTTAGACGCGCCTCTGCTGCTGCAAAGTTTGGATACGGTTTCCTTTAAGGTGCCCATTCCTGAAGATGGAGCTTGTGTCTTTACGGGCAAAACTGCGACCTACTGCGGTCAGGAATCCCTGTTGGATGATCGCGCCGGCCATCTGCTGCAACGGGGCATTCCCCTGGCGGTCTGCGATAAAACGGCGGCTAAATTTGCCCTACAATTCCCGCAGGATGTCTTGATTACGGATTCAACCTGGCATTACACGGGCGGCGGTTGCTGCTAAAGGAGTTGTTTATGTCCCCTCGTTTTGGGGAATTCGGTCTATCGATGGTTTTATTGGTCGGGCCTGGCGCGATCGCAGCTTTGGTAGTGGCGGCTCCGGTTCTGGCCCAAGAAACGGGTGCGGGGGCAGGATTTAACCCTCGCGATCTGCTGCTGAATGCCTTGCAGTGGATTGAAGGGTTGGGCGTTGTGGGCGGTCTGGCCTTTATCGGTATCTACATTGTGGCCACGGTGGCCTTTTTACCGGGTTCGCTGCTGACCTTGGGAGCCGGAGTGGTTTTCGGAGTGGGATTGGGGACGATTTATGTCTTCCTTGGGTCAACCCTGGGGCGATCGCCGCTTTTTGGTAGGACGTTACCTGGCGCGGGGCTGGGTTAGCCAAAAATAGAGGGCAATCGAAATTTGCCCAGCCTATCGATCGCGCCGTTGTCCAAA
>JAAUTE010000319.1 GCA_012031815.1 Chloroflexaceae bacterium | reverse complement strand
AACCAAGGCACAACTTGGTGCCCACCCCAAAAATCTTAAGATTCAACACTTGTGGTATTTTTCCATCCCCTTTAATGATTCTAGTGGGGATGCCGAGAAAAATCCCTCGGAACCAGAAGCGTTGAATGTTGATGGTAAAACTTAATAAACCAAGGCTTTAGAGCTGCCTCAGAAACCCGCTTACTAAGAACAGAGTCAATGGTTGGGCAGATTTGTTGTCCTTATGAACCATACACAATTTGGGGTCATAACCCAACATCTTAAGATTCAACACTTCTGCCTCGAAACCTTATCAAAATTAAGTGCAATCTTTAAAATCAAATTACGGTGAAACCCAGCCTTGCTGAAGGGCGATCGCCGCTGCTTGAGCGCGATCTCGTACATCTAATTTTTGCAAAATCGTGTGGACATGAACACGAACTGTACCAGGGGTAATGTACAATATTTCTGCAATTTCTTTATTGCCTTTACCTGACGCTAAAAGTGCCAAAATTTCTTGCTCTCGGCAGGTAAGAGGATTTTCTAATTCTTTTACTGGCATTGAATTGAAAGTAGTTCGAGCACTGCCGAAAGCGGATTGCAGCTCTTGAGTCGCCACCCGATCCCACCACGAGGCTCCAGCCGCAACAGAACGAATTGCCAAAATCAAATTTTCGGCTCCAATCCCTTTAAGACAATAACCTTGGGCTTTTGCTTTAATAAGCCGAGTAATTAGAGGTTTTTGCGAGTGAGAAGTAAGTGCTAATACAGGAAGTTCTGGACGTTTTTGCTTAATTTGACAGCAGGCTTCAATTCCACCGATTCCAGGCAATCCCACATCTAAAACTACAACGTCTAAGGGATGCCGGATTACTAATTCGACAGCGGTTTCACCATCTTCTGCTTCTGCAACAACCTCCAGTCCATCTTCTTGCTGTAAACGAGTTGAGAGACCGAGACGAAAGAGTTCGTCATCCTCTACCAACATAATGTGCAGCGGCTCAGATCTGTTCATGAGAAAACAGGTATAGAAGTCACAACATAAATGGGTAAACAAAACCCAAAGATAGCACCTCTTGGTAAACGCTGTTCTGCCCAGATTGTACCGCCGTGGGCTTCCACGATCTGTCGAGATAGATAGAGTCCTAACCCAGCTCCTTTTGCCTGGCGATCGCCACTACCCTGGTAGAAGCGCTCGAATAACATGGATAAATCGCTTTCAGAAATACCTTGACCGCTATCTATCACCTTAACCAGATGATGCGTGTCTTGGGAGGACATAACAACTTCAATTTTGCCTCCCCGTAGAGAATGATAGATAGCATTGGTAATCAAATTGACAAACACTCTTTGTAACTGCAATACATCACCATTAATCCATAGCGAGCTTCGGAAGTTAGAGTTGCTGAAAGTTAGCTCAACATGAACCTGACGGGCGGAGGCAAAGTTCGTTAAGGTGGCGATCGCCTCTTCGGCGACAGTGACGAGATCGACGGGTTGGCGCTGTAACTTTAACCCTTCTGTATCGTTGCGATATACATCTAGGAGTGTTTCGACAAGCTGAAGGGTCGTCTGGTGGCTGCGGCTCATAATATCCAAAACTTTCCGCTGAGCAACTGTCGTCGAGCCAAATTTTTCCTGGCGAAATGCCGTGAGGGTTTCAATTGCACCCAGCAAAGGCGTTTTAAGATCGTGGGTCAAGGTGGAAGCAAAATCCTCTCGCACCCGGGCCAGTTCTTCCTGGGCTAATAGTTTGGTCTGTTGCCGAACGATCGCCTTTTCATAATAACGATTGCGATCGCCAAGCCAGGCGGTAACCAGCAAAGCAACCACTGCAATGAAGCGATTGGCAACCGTGGCTAGGGTTACGGATTCTACTCCGGGAATGACCAGATTTAAAATTGTCAGCGCGATCGCAATGGCCGTCACCTGAATGGTAGCGCTCCGGCTCAATCGAGCGCTGGCCAGAAGAACAGCCCCGATATAAAGGTATCCAAATACATAGGGCGGAGGCGTCGAGAACTCAAGAGCAATGACTAAAATAAATACGTAAACAATCAGCCACTGAATCTTTGTGGACAATTGCTCTGTATGGCTCAATTTAAAAAGATTCAGTAACTGGTTCAGCATTTTATCGTAAATTTTTAACACAATTTTACTTCCTATCCTAACCACAAGTCAAAAGTAAGGAAAGCGTTTAACTAAAATTTATACCTTGATACTAAACACTAAACGCTTAGCTAAACACTTTTCTATATCCTGTCTATATCAAATTATCTAATTCGAGTTTAAATTGGTCTTTATATCTTGCCATAGTCTACAAAAAAGCCTAATGATTAAAGACGAATGAAGACTAGGTTATTGGCTAATGAGGTTCTTAAAACAGATTTCGAGCCTATAGCCTTCCACCCTCAGAAATAAATTTAGTTTATGTTGGCAGGAATTTTGCAAATCGGACTGTACTTGCTACTGCTTCTGGTTGTTTCGCCCTCATTTGGAGCTTACATAGCGCGGGTGTTTTTAGGGCAGAGAACCTGGCTCGATGGCATTATGCGCCCTCTAGAGTGGATATTGTCTCGTTTAGGCGGATTGAGGCGGCAGGAATCCATGACGGGATGGCAGTACAGTCGCGCCGTGCTTTACAGCAACCTGGTGATGTTTGTTCTGGTATGGCTCTTTTTTTTGCTTCAGGGAGTGCTACCCTTTAATCCGACTAATTTGGGGGCTCCTTCCTGGGATCTGGCACTGCATACGGCGATTTCCTTTGTTACTAACACCAATCAGCAGCATTATTCAGGCGAAACGACCTACAGCTATGCCAGTCAGGTCTTTGCCCTGGGCTATCTCATGTTTACCTCGGCCGCAACGGGAATTGCGGTGGCGATCGCCTTTATTCGCGGGTTAACTGGCCGGCCTCTCGGAAACTTTTATGTGGATCTTACCCTGTCGATTACCCGGATTCTGCTGCCGATTTCCCTTGTGGGGGCGATCGCCCTGGTGGCTTTGGGAATTCCTGAAACCTGGGACGGCCCGGCGGTAGCGACGACAGTGGAAGGTGCAACTCAGTATATTGCCCGCGGCCCGGTGGCTCACTTTGAAATTATTAAGGAACTGGGGGAAAATGGCGGCGGTTTTTTTGGCATCAATTCAGCCCACCCTTACGAGAATCCCAACGGCTTAACCAATTTAATTACAGATTTTGCCCTGATTTGTATTCCAGCAGCGCTGATCTTTACCTACGGCATTTTTGCCAACAATAAAAAGCAAGCTTGGCTGCTGTTCTGGATGGTCTTTATTCTCTTTACCGTTCTGACGATGGCTACGGCGATCGCAGAACATCAAGGAAATCCTCTAGTAAATTCCGTTCTGGGCGTGACCCAGGCTCCCAATCTAGAAGGAAAAGAAGTTCGCTTTGGCTGGGCTTTAACCGCACTGTGGGCAATTTCAACCACTGGAACCATGTGTGGCGCAGTCAATGGCATGCACGACTCGCTCATGCCAACGGGCGGCTTTTCGACCCTGTTTAACCTATTTTTGCAGATTGTTTGGGGCGGACAGGGAACGGGGACGGCCTATCTCTTTACTTTTGTGATTCTGACAGTGTTTGTGACTGGTTTGATGGTGGGACGAACGCCGGAATTTTTGGGGCGCAAGCTTGAAAAACAGGAAATTGTTCTCTCTAGCGTCATTTTGCTCGTTCACCCCATCGCTATCCTGATTCCCAGCGCGATCGCCATGGCCTTTGCTGGTACGGTCGGACTTCCTGACACTGACACCTTGGCGGGCATTACAAACCCCGGTTACCACGGTTCTTCCCAAGTTGTCTACGATACGCCTCCGCTGCTGCCAATAATGGTTCTGGTTTTGAAGGTTTGGCCGATGCCACGCTCTGGTGGAATTTATCGACGA
>JAAUTE010000318.1 GCA_012031815.1 Chloroflexaceae bacterium | reverse complement strand
GAAGCGGGCAGGGGTTGGGGGACTGGAGCCTGGAGTTGGGCGAGTTGGCTGTCAATATCGTCGGTGCTTTCTAGGGCGGCAAACTGTTTTTCCAAATTGTCGGTTTCCAGAACCCGCAGGGCGTCGGCTTGGGCTTCTAACGCCAAAACTTTTTCCTCCATGCGCTCGAAGGCTTTGAAGGAGCTGCCCGTGCTGACGCTATCGGTTAATTCGCGAATCCGCTGGGAGGCCGCTGCCGATCGCGCTCGGGCCACAAATAAATCTTTTTTGGTTTTGGCTTCGGCGATTTTCTGCTCCAGCAGGCGCATGTCCTGTTTGAGGCGATTTACTACCTCCCGCTGCCGATCCAGTTGAGATTTGAGGGCAGCGGCCGTTTTTTTGGTAGGTCTGCCGCCGCAGCAGTGCTTCCCTCGCTAGCCCTTCTTCGCCTTTTTCCAGGGCGAGCTGGGCCCGCCGCCGCCAGTTTTCCGCACTGATTTCGTTTTGGCTAATCTCTCGCTCGGTGCGCTTCTGGGTGCGATCGCCTGAGCCACGGCTTGACGCATGCGAATTTCTTCCTGTCGCATGGCGACAAAGGTTTCTTCCAGCAATTTTTCGGGATCTTCAGCCTGCTCGATTAAACTATTGAAATTGGCCCGAATCCCACACCAGACACGCTTTAGCAACCCCATCGCCCTTTTCCTCACTCGCCCGGCTTTATGTTAATCCTACCGCAAGCTTTATTGACAGAGTGCTTCCTGGGCGGCTAAGTCAAGGCTCTACTTTCTGGTAAGGACTGGCGGTGGAGAAATTCCCTTAAGCTGAGTAAACTGGCAGTCTGTCCTAAATTAAGAGGTAATAGGGAAATTCCTTCTAAACGGGACTGCACCCAGCCGTTGCCCCAATACCATTCGTGATGGCCATCGATCGCGCCGCTAAGCTCCAGCCGGAGGCAATCTTCTGCGGCGACTTCCACGCAATAGTGAACGGCTAGCGGGCCGAGGCGGCTGGTAAAGGTGAAGCCGGGTTGAAACTTTTCGGGAAGTCCGGGGGGGAAGCCAAAAAACCAGAGCCACTGGCTGAGATTGGCCGGAACCAGCAAACTGTTGGCGATCGCCTCTTTGGTGGCTGGGATTTCGAGGCGGAGATGGCTTTGCTGAAATTTGCCTAGCATGGACGCAATTATCAAGAGAGCCGTTGGAGGACTGTTCGAGACTCTGCTGCTATCATAATCGAGGGCTGATGCCGTTGCGCTGTCAATCTTTGGGCTGATATTGCATGATCTGGTTTGTCCTGGCGCTGCTAACGGCGTTTTCAGAATCCCTTAAAGATATTGCCAGTAAGTACAACCTTAAATCCGTTGATCCTTACATTGTGGCCTGGGCGACTGTGGCTTTGTCATTGCCCTTGTTGCTGCCGTTACTGTTGATTGTGGAGATTCCCCCACTCAACGGGCAATTTTGGCTGACATTGCTGGTTGATAGCGCGTTAAATGTGGTTGCGGCAATTTTATATTTTAAGGCGATTAGTTTGGCGGATCTTTCCCTAACCGTGCCATTAGTAACTTTCACGCCGGTTTTTTGCTGGTAACTTCACCAATTTTAGTGGGAGAAATCCCGACCGCTTCGGATGTAATGGGCATTTTTGCCATTGTCGGCGGTTCTTATCTCCTCAATATTAAAGCCTATCGGGAAGGCTATCTTGCCCCACTCAAGGCATTACTATCGCAAACGGGGCCGAAATATATGCTCTGTGTGGCTGGGATCTGGGGATTGACAGCAAATTTTGATAAAATCGGCGTCCTTAACTCAACACCGACCCTGTGGGGCATTGCCCTCTATGGCGCGATCGCCATCGGGATTTTGCCGATTATGTTGGTAAAAGCGCGGCATAAACTTCAGCAAATCCCCCAATATTTTTGGGCGTTACTGCCAGCGGGAATTTTCAACGGATCTACGATTCTCTTGCAGATGCAGGCCCTAAATTTAGCGTTAGTTGCCCAGGTGGTTTCTGTGAAGCGCACCAGTGTTTTAATTACCGTTTTATTGGGGGCGTTGGTATTTAAGGAAGTCGGTCTTAGGGAAAGAGCCGCTGGCGCAATTTTGATGATTTCAGGCGTAATTTTGATTGCCCAGTGAGAAACTAGCCGGTTGTCAACGGGTTTGGCGATCGCCGATTTGCCAGCGCTGGTACCAGTGAGTTCCAGTCTGTCCGGTTGCCAGCCAATAAATCGCTCTAGCGCCATCGCGGAGGCATTTTCGCAGCGGTTCGGGAGGAGAGTGGGAGGGAACTGCCAAGGGTTTAATGGTGATGCCGCGACTGCCAAAGACGACTTCTCCAATAATTCGAGCGCGGCGCAGGTGATTTTGCGAGGTAACCAGATAGACGCTCTCAATTCCTCTGGCTTTTAGCTCCTCAACCACTGTGGTGAAATTCGTAACCGTATCGACGGCCCGATAATCCAGGTGGAGGCGATCGCGCGGGATGTGGTTCCTCTCAAAAATCCGTTCCACATAGCCCTGGGGACTGCCGGAAGAGACCCAAATGGGGAGATCGGGGTGTTTTTGGGCCAGTTGGGCGGCGAAGCGTTCCCGTTCTTCGTGGCCGCCTAGGACAAAAATGGCGTCTGGCTGGGTCGTGAAAACCTGGAGTTCCTTATAACCCCACACCAGCAAAATTGCCAGCAAACTCCACAAAAGCCAGGGTTGTTTGGGAAGCTGAGACAACTTAGATGAGCGAGATTGGACGGGATGGGAACAAATTTTCAGCAGCATCATCTAGGGACTAATTATTTGGCACAATCGAGGAGTTGGTGGGTGATTCAGGCACGTCTGAATTAGTCTAGCGCCTTGGGGGAGCAGTGGAAAATCATTGTTTCTTTTTTTATTGGTTCAGGGGCGATCACCTCGTCATGGCAAGATTGACTACGCTAATAAAGAAGGTTGGCTTGCTGTTGCCAGGGATAACCGATGAATCTTCTCCAAAATTTAGAGCGCTTATATCCGCTGCTATTAGCTGCGACCAAATCTGATCCCGAACGGGCCCATCGGCAGGTCATGAAACTCCTCAGCTCCCTGGAGCAAGCCGCAGCACAACCCTGGGCAACGTGGGCGCGATCGCAACTGGAACAGGCCTTTGTCCTGGAAGATCCGCGCCTGACCCAACAGGTTTGGGGACTAAAATTTGGGAATCCTTTAGGTTTAGCGGCGGGATTTGATAAAAATGCGGAAGCACCGGGGATTTGGTCGAGTTTTGGCTTTGGCTTTGCCGAATTGGGAGCCGTTACCCTCCAGGCCCAACCGGGCAATCCCCAACCCCGTTTATTTCGCCTGCCTCGCGATCGCGCCATCCTCAATCGCCTGGGAGCCAATAATCTGGGGGCTGCCACCATCGCAGCACAATTGCAGCAGGCCTGGACGCGGCGGCCCCGCTCGATTCCCGTGGGCATCAATTTGTGTAAATCGAAGCTAGCAGAACTAGACGAAGCTCCAGAAGATTATCTCGGCAGTTTCCGTGCCCTAAGACCCTTTGCCGACTTTTTCACCGTTAACGTCAGCTCGCCCAACACCCCTGGCCTGCGGGCCCTACAGGCAACGGAGCAGCTCGAACCGATCCTGGCAGCACTCCAGGCAGAGAATCAGCAAAAGGTTCCCATTTTAATCAAAATAGCGCCCGATCTGGATTGGGAAGCCCTTGCTCAAATCCTCCAATTGGCTCAAACCTATGACCTGGCCGGAATTATCGCCACCAACACTACGACGCGCCGGGATAACCTCAAAACCTACCGATTGCCAGCCACGGGTAAGCTCCTGAGGGAGGAAGCGGGAGGAATCAGTGGATTACCGCTAAAAGCACGATCTACCGCAATTATTCGCTTTATTTGGCAGCAAACCCAGGGAAAGCTCCCGATAGTCGGCGTGGGGGGGGATC
>JAAUTE010000317.1 GCA_012031815.1 Chloroflexaceae bacterium | reverse complement strand
GATCTCGAAATTAATGATGCGGACACCACCGGCTTAAGTGCCAAAAATTAATCGTTACTACAGCAGCGATCGCCAAGATTATGCTGTTGGCATTTGGGCACAGCGGAGTGAATTTGAGGGAAATATCTACCTTTCACAGCAAATTTTTCTGTCATCGTTTCCTTATTCCACCGAGGGGCGACCAAACGAAGACTACCGGCCCTTTTACGTGATTTTAATCGGCCCCTACAACGACATTGCCACGTTCTTTGAGCGGGTCAACCGCAATGCCCCCCAGTTGCTGGAGGCCGGAGAATTGACGATTTTTTCCCCCAATCATCTGGTTGAATCCCTGAGCTTTGTACAGGATTTGGCAGCAGTCAAACTACCGACGACCATGACCCGACCCCAGCAGCCCTCCCTCTCCGATGGCAAAGTCGTTGTCAGCGCTACCAGTCCCCCCTATGAATTACTGGAAATTTCCCCAGAATCGGCGGCTGACAGCACTATTAACTACAGCCTCCCCTTAACCTTAGCGCCCCATAGCCTAGCCCCATCAGGATTCACCGCAACCGTTGAAGCAGAAGCTTATGATGAATTTGAGAAAAATTTTCGCTCAAGCCCAGCGATCCTCAGCTTCAGTCCCTGACCCCTAAGCTCAAAAGTGCCCTTTCCGCTGATAATTGGCAGCTTTCCGACGACAGCCAGCAATTAAACCTGTCTTTAACCCTGCGCCCCAGTCAACTGGAACTACCAGGGCTTTATCTGTTTACTGTTACTCTCATGGCACAAGATTTAGCAGAACCGAGCTGGTGGGAAGCCTGGGATCGCCGCCGCAGTGATGGCAATGAGGGGGCAAAAACCCAGGGGATTCAGCGATTTATGCGTAATTTACGAGAGCGTACCCTGACCTTGCAGAAGGCCAGTGGAGCTGTCCCGCTGGGTCGGCTGTGTTATGTAATCCACAAACGATAATTCTCTGACAATCTCGAAAGGAAATCGGGCCACTCAAATCCTCACTTCTAAGCCAATTTGCCCCTAGAGTTTATTCGTGAGTGGGAGCGCACCGTTGCTGATCAGTTGCTATACTCGCAAGCGTAGGCTCTGGCGGCCTGATTTAGCTTGGGACATTAGCCCGTGATAACCCTGATTTCCCTGATTAATTTGGCGATCGCAGCCATCAATTTTTGGGTTGCTTGGCAGGTGTGGCAGTTGGGAGGCAAGCTCAAACAGGTCACCAAAACCCTCATTGAAGTGGAAGCCAGCGTGCATTACGTCCTGTTTCCGGCCCCGGAAGTCATTACCATTGGTCAGCTGGGGACGGCGGGCCTGCGCGATCGCTACCAGAAATTGTTGCTGCAACAGTTGCAGGCCCAACCCCTACTCTCCCTGGTCGACGTTTTTTATCGAATTTGGCAGCAGTATTTCATCCGGCGGCGCTATGCCGCATCTCGAACCAGGATAAAACGCTATTCCTTTCTGCGACGGCGCTAGGCGACAACGGGTCTAATCCTCAGATAATGAATTACTGAGGCAGATTAATGCCTAAAATAGTCTTACGATAAAGAATCTGTAGGGAACCAAGATGTCTAAATCCAATAGAGTCGGTGCATTTTTCGGCGGTATGTTGGTGGGTAGCGCCTTCGGGACAATCATTGGGTTATTGGTGGCTCCCCGTTCCGGTCGTGAAACGCGGCAACTCCTTAAAAAATCGGCCCAAGCCCTGCCCGAATTAGCGGAAGACCTCTCCACAAGCGTCCAACTTCAGGCCGATCGCCTCTCAGAATCGGCTCAGCGAAACTGGGAAGATACCCTCACCAGACTCAAGGAAGCCATTTCAGCGGGAATCGAAGCCAGCCAGCAAGAAGCCAGTGCCAGCCCCCAAAACCACGAACTCTCCCCCAACTCCTCCCCATCCGATCGTCATTTATAGGTTAGCCAGCGTGATTGACCCTCTTTTTTGGCTTGGTGCTTCCCTGCTTTTAGTGGCGGTGAGCCTGACTGCCGTTCTCGTCGCCGCTTTACCAGCCCTACAAGAGCTGGCCCGAGCTGCCCGCAGTGCAGAGAAATTATTCGATACCCTGGGACGGGAATTTCCGCCGACCTTAGAAGCCATCCGCTTGACCGGCCTGGAGATTAGCGAATTGACCGATGAAATTAATCAAGGCGTCAAAAATGCGAGTAGCGTCGTAGAACAGTTGGATCAAGGCCTCACTGGCGCCAAAAATCAAGCGAAATCTGTCCAGCGCAAGACCAAAGGTGCGATCGCTGGGGTAAAAGCTGCCTGGGAAACCCTCAACCGACCGCCTCGAAGAGAACGCCGCGTTAGCGCCACCGAATCCAACTCCCTCCAAAGCAGCCAGCCAGCCGAAGCCAACTGGTCAGAAACCGCCCCGGAGCCAGCCCTGACCTACCAGGAAGAAACAGACGCTGTTTGAGCTTGGCCCGCATAATTGCCCTAATTAAACACTTGGTGACAGGAAGCCCGTTCTTGTCATGACCTTGTAAGCTTTATTGGTTATCTTAAAATATGTTAAACAAAGTGTAAAGAAAATAAGAATTTGTCAAAAGTAAATTAATGTTCTTGACTAAGTTGGCAAAAGGTGAAATGAAAAAAGTCTGTGTGGTTCTGCTGGCGGGCGTGCTGTCTGTACTGACCTGGTTTGCCGCTCCCAGCGCTTGGGCTATCAATAATCCGGAGTTGCTGCCTAATTTTGTGACGCCTGTGGTAGATTTGGCAAATTTACTCCCGCAAATGCAGGAAGAGTCCCTGGTTGGGGAAATTGAGACCTTCGAGGGCGAAACAGGTTGGAAACTGCGGGTGCTGACCCAGGACGATCGCACGCCAGGACGAGCGGTGATTAATTATTGGGGTCTAGACGACAAGAGTATTCTGTTAGTCGCCGATACACGCGGTGGTAATCTGCTGGCGTTCAGCATTGGCGATGCCGTTTATGAACTGTTACCCCGAACCTTTTGGATCGAGCTGCAAACCCGTTTTGGTAATCTCTACTTTGTACGGGAGAACGGACGTAATAATGCCATTTTTCAGGCGATGGAGACGGTGAAAGGCTGTTTGCAGCAGGGCGGCTGTAAGGTTGTCCCCGGACTTCCCCGCGAACAATGGATCTTAACCCTGATAACTTCGGCGATCGGGGGTGTCATTCTGGGTTTGGCAGCAATCCCCCGCCAGGAAAATCAGGTGTTTGCTTGGCAGTGGGCCTTGATTATGTCGCCCTTATGGGGAATTTTGTTTTTTGCCTTTGGGATTGGCCCAGTGGTCACCCGTACTGCTGAATGGTTGCCCCTATTTCGTAACATCATTGGCTTTAGTCTGGGGGCACTGGTTGCCTATTTAACGCCCGCTTTCTCCTCCCCCACCTCCCAAACCTGACCCTGGCTAATTTTTATGCAGTCGGTTGGTCGCTAGCAGGGGATGATGTCATAATTAGCTGTCGAAACTTACTGACATCTCAATATGGAGTGGACTGTTAGCACCGCTCAGAGTTTAGCTGAAATCGATCGCGAAATTAGCCTTAAAGACCCTGCTAACTTTTCGCCTGCGGAGTACGAGATTGTACGGAGGGTAGTTTTAGCGACGGCTGATTTGGACTATTGGCATTTGTTAAGGTTTTCAGCCCAGGCGATGCCGGCTGGGGCGGCGGCCTTAGTGGCTCGAACGCCTGTGGTAGTGGACGGGCCTATGTTGCAGGCGGGCCTGAGCGCAGTGCTGGAGAATACCTTTGGCAACCCCATTTATTGCAGCCTGGAGATTCCCACCCGCTCCAGAAATGGTGAAAGTCAAGCGGCTTGGGGAATGCGGGCCTTTGCCGAGCGATATCCCCAGGGGCTGTTTGTCGTGGGGCAGGAAGCTAGCGTCCTCACGGTTTTAATGGAACTGCTGGAAGCGGAAAAAATTGCCCCGACGTTGGTCATTGGCGCTCCGGCGGGCATCGTC
>JAAUTE010000051.1 GCA_012031815.1 Chloroflexaceae bacterium | reverse complement strand
GCAGCAAGCCCAGAGCGCCGTTAGCAATCAGGAATTACAGGCTATTACCGAAAAATTACCGTCAGTGAAACCAAACTGACGGAATTGCTCGCCAGGCTGGGGCAGACTAGGATAGACCGAGACTCCGCCGAGGAACGATTGCAGCAATTGCAAAATCAGCAGCAGCAAGCTCAATGGCAGCAGCAGAAGTTACAGGAAAAGCAGCAAGAACGGCAGGCTGCTCTGGAAAAATTGGAGGTAGACCTGGCAGCCCAATCCGCGGAATTGCCGGAAACGATGCCAGAAATGCCCTCAGTCGAGGGAGAAACGCCATCGGTTGAATCCCTGGCGGCACAACTCGATCAATTACAGAAAGAAATCCGCAATGGACAGAAGCGATTAGAGGCGATGGAACCCGTGAACATGCTGGCCCTGGAAGAGTACGATCGCACCCAGGCACGCCTTGAAGAATTAACGAACAAGCTTACAACTTTGGCTGAAGAAAGAACAGAATTATTATTGCGAATTGAGACTTTTACAACCTTGCGGTTTCAAGCATTTATGGCAGCTTTTACCGCCGTCAATGGCAATTTCGAGACGATTTTTGCGACCCTTTCCGAAGGGGATGGCTTTCTACAATTAGATGACCCAGAAGATCCGTTTAATGGGGGCTTAAATCTGGTAGCCCACCCCAAAGGCAAGCCCGTGCAGCGCCTCAGTTCCATGTCCGGGGGAGAGAAATCCTTAACGGCATTAAGCTTTATTTTTGCCTTACAGCGCTATCGACCCTCACCTTTTTATGCCTTTGATGAAGTAGATATGTTTTTAGACGGAGCTAACGTTGAGCGATTATCTCGCATGATCAAGCAACAGGCCGAGCAGGCCCAATTTCTCGTGGTCAGCCTGCGTCGTCCCATGATTGAATCCGCCGATCGCACTATCGGAGTTACCCAAGCCAGAGGCGCACATACGCAAGTTTTAGGGATTAAACTATAGCCCTTAGTTTAGGAATTTAACAGTCATCTTAACGGTTATGGGAGCAAAGATCAGCTGCCGGGGATTTTGCGATGGGACGCTAACTATACCTGCCGCTCCTACTTTGAGTTACTCAACGATCCCGACGGAATTTTAGCGGAGTTTGGCTATCAATATGTCTAAAGACGGCTAATGCTACCGAAAACAAGGAAGCCGTTGCCAGGAGTTGAAACTTTAAAGTCCCAAATTGAAGAAACCCTGCCCTACGTACAATTGAGTAGTGAAATGGTATTATTGTGGGCAGCAATTTTGTGCCGGTGGAAGTTTTGTCAAATTCGACGCAGGATATGACAAGTCAGCTAAAAACTTACTAAAAAGGCGATCGCTTTTCAGGAGCTGCGATCGCCTTTGTCATTAACTCAATCAGTGCCTACTCGTTCTGAGAAACGGTTTTATAGCTAGAAACCGTCTCCTCTTCCGGGACATACTCAGCCGTTGGACGGGCTGCTATTCCCTTGCCAGGGCCTTGCCATTGTCATTGCGATCGCGCTTGCGGAAAATCCACTCCGTAGTACCTTTAACAACAATATAGAGTGTCGGCACCAGAAACAAACTGAGCAAGGTGGCAGCAAACAAGCCCCCAAAGATCGCTGTTCCCAGAGACCAGCGGCTAGAAGCCCCCGCACCCGACGCGATTACCAGGGCCAAAAGCCCACCAAACTGGAAATTGCCGTCATCAAAATTGGTCGAAAACGCTCTTGCCCAGCCTTAATTGCGGCTTGAACCAGATCTAGTCCCTGATCCCGCAGTTGATTGGCAAATTCCACGATCAAAATCGCGTTTTTGGTGGCTAGACCAATGAGCATGACCAGACCCACCTGGCAGTAAATATCGTTACTGATGATCGGCCAGACGCTGCCCGCCTGGAGTAGGTTCGCCCGCAACCACACCGCGCCCAAGGCTCCCAACACGGCCAGGGGCACGGTCAAGAGAATAATGGTCGGGTCAATGTAGCTCTCGTATTGCGCCGCTAAAACCAGGAAAACCATGACCAAACCCAGGGCAAACACGATTCCTGCCTGTCCACCGGCGGTTTTCTCCTCCAGGGCGGTTCCTGTCCACTCATAGTCCAATCCCGGCGGCAGCAACTCCGCAGCCAAGCTTTCCATTGCCTGAATTGCCTGTCCTGTACTAAACCCCGGCGCGGACGCACCTTGAATATTAATCGAGCGGAACAAATTGTAGTGGGAAATCACGGGTGGCCCGGTAAAGGAGGTTAGCTGCACCAAATTCCCCAGCGGCACTAACTGATCGTCCAGCGATCGCACATAAAGCTGGTTGACATCTTCCGGTTGGGAGCGAAATTCCCCTTCTGCTTGCACATAAACCCGGTATTGCCGCCGTCCTAACACAAAGTCATTGACATAGGTAGACCCCAGGTAAGTCTGCAAGGTGGAAAACACGTCGTCAATGTTCACGTTCAACGCCTTAGCGCGATCGCGATTCACCTCGACCTCAATTTGGGGGGTATTGGCGGCAAACTGGGTAAAAGCCTGGGCAATTTCCGGTCGCTGGTTGGCTGCCCCAATCAGTTTAAAGGCCGTTTCAACCAACACTGAAATCGGCAAATTCCCGGCTCGATCCTGCAATTGAAACTCAAAACCACCGAAACTACTGAGTCCTCGTACCGGCGGTGCATTGACCGCAAAGGCCCGCGCATCCTGAATGTTTTGGGCATAGGCCTGGTTAACGCGACCCAGAATCGAGTAGACAGAGTGTTCCGCACCGCGCCGCTCCTCCCAGGGCTTGAGCTTTGAGAAGACAAACCCCCGGTTGCTGCCGTTGGCGTCGAAACTAAAGCCCGCCAGGGTGAAATAGCCGGAAATCTCGTCAATTTTAGCCAGCTCCTGACCGATGCGATCCATGACTTCCCCGGTGTAGGTGAGGGAAACCCCATCGGGAGCCTGGACAATCGTGTAGAAGTACCCCTGGTCTTCATCGGGAATAAAGCCTGTGGGAATGATCGTAAACAGGAAATACGTCAAGGACAGAGAAGCGACAAAGCAGGCAATAACGAGAGGACGAATGTATTTGCGGCTAAGAAAGGTAATAATTTGCCGATAGCGTTCGTTAATCCAGGCAAATCCCCGGTTGAACTGGTTGAAAAACCAGCCCAAGGGCCCCCGTCGTTGGGTCGGCCCCTGAATCAACAGCGCCGACATGGTGGGGGTAAAGGTAAGCGCGTTAAAGGTTGAAATGGCGATACCGAAGGCAATAGTCAGAGCAAATTGGCGATAAATAACCCCTGTGGTTCCCGGAAAGAAGGCCACCGGAATAAACACCGCCATCAGCACCAGGGAGGTCGCTACCACGGCTCCTGCCAGCTCATTCATGGCATCCACCGCCGCCACGCGAGGCGTCATGCCCTGGTCTACCTTAGTGGCAATGGCTTCCACGATCACGATAGCGTCGTCTACCACTACCCCAGTTGCTAAAACCAGGGCAAACAGGGTCAGGGTATTAATCTGAAAGCCAAAGGCCATCAGGAAAATAAACGACCCCACCAAAGCTACCGGAATGGCGATCGCAGGAATGAGGGTGGTGCGCCAGTCCTGGAGAAAGATAAAGATAATCAAAACCACCAGGGCCACCGCCTGAACCAGAGTTAAAACCACCTCTTCCAGGGAGACTTCCACAAACGCCGTGGCGTCCAGGGCCACCTCATAGTGCATGCCTGGGGGAAAATTGGCTTCTAGGGTGGCAATTTGGGTTTTAACTTGCTTGGCCACCTCTAGGGCGTTACTGCCCGGAAGCTGGAAAATCCCCATGCCCACCGCTGGCTGGCCCCGATATTTGGCAATGGTGTCGTAGCTTTCTGCCCCTAATTCGGCCCGACCCACATCCTGAATCTTAATTAGGGTGCCGTTTTCTGCCACTTGCACCACTAAATCTTCAAATTCTCGCGCACTTTGAAACCGTCCCACCGCTCGCAGGGAAATCTCAAAGCGCTGATCGGGGGGCGCCGGTTGTTGACCAATACTTCCGGCTCCCACCTGAATGTTCTGCTCCTCTAGAGCCTGTACCACATCCTGGGCGGTTAAGTTCCGGGCCGCCAGGGCATTGGGGTCAAGCCAGAGCCGCATGGCGTAACGCCGTTCTCCAAAGATCACCGCCTGACCCACTCCACTAATGCGACGTACGGGGTCGATCAGGTAAAGATCGAGATAATTGCTCAAAAACAGGTCGTCGTAGACGGGTTGACCCGTTGCCTTGTCCTCATCGGCAAAAAAGGCAATCCCCAGCAGTAGGTCAGGAGAAGACTTGACAATGCTCACCCCGGTTTGTTGGACGGAGGCCGGCAGTTCTGGCTCAGCAAGGGCAACCCGGTTCTGCACGTTGACCTGGGCAATATTAGGATCGACCTCGGTGGGAAAGGCGACGGTGATGTTGGTTGCGCCGCCATTGGTCGAACTGGAAGAGATGTAGCGCATCTCCTCAACCCCGTTAATTTCCCGCTCCAAAATTGTGGTCACCGTCTCCTCAGTGGTGGTGGCATCCGCACCAATGTATACTGAGCTAACTTCCACCTGGGTTGGCGCAATTTGGGGCAGTTGGGAAAGTGGCAAGTAAAGGAATACAAATCGCCCCTGCCAGCACAATAATAATGCTACAGACAGTTGTTAGTACGGGACGCTTGATAAAGGGATCGGCGATACTAAGTAGCATAAGCTGTTATACAAAAGCGAATTGGCTAGCAGACCTTATCACAGGCAGGAAAAGCGGCTAAGGTGATTCGAGCCGCCGGGTTTGTAGCGATTCGGGGGTGATCGGCACGCCGTCAGCCAGGTTAACAATGCCAGAGACGATCAGTTCTTCTCCCGGTTCTAACCCGGATAGTACCTGATAGTTTTGTCCTTGAATTTCGCCTAACTCTACGGTATTTTTGCTTGGCAACTTGAGCGGTTGACTCTCCTTCTGAGGATTGAGCGACAAATACAAAGGTCTCACCGCCGATGCGAGAAACGGCACCCACGGGCACTAAAACCCCAGGATTGCGCTCCCAAATCACCCTGGCTCGCGTAAATTGGGCATCTCGCAAACTGCCGTCATTGGTAAAGGTGGCTTTGGCCAGGACAGTTTGAGCATTTTGGGCCACTCTGGGGGAAATAAAACTAATTTGTCCGGTTACTTGAGCTTCGCCCTGGGAGTTAATGATTTCTACTGGCAGGCCCGCCCGCAGCTTTGGCGCAGCTTCAATGGGAACGTTGACGTTCAGTTGGAGGATGTCGTTTTGGGTCAGGGTGGTCAGCTCATCCCCTGCCTCGACGTAATCGCCAATTTTGGGCACGATGTTGCCAATAACTCCTGTTAATGGCGCAACTACTCGGTTGAACTCCAAATCAGCCTGGGAGACGGCTCGCTGAGCTTGGGCTTGGTTAAGGACGGACTGTTCTCGCGCGACGGTGGCTTTGGCGGCGGCAATGCGCTGTCCTGCGGCATTATAGGCTTGAATGGCGGCGGCGACGGCTCCTCTGGCAGCATTTCTGGCGGCGATCGCGGCCTCGCGAATCCGACGAGCAGATTCTAACTCGGCACGGCCAGCTTCAAGATTGCGGGTGCGTTCGTCCAAGGTTTGCTGGGCTTGGGCCCCTTCCGCCACCAGAAACCGGAAGCGCTCGTATTCACTTTGGGCCAGGGCCAGATCGGCTTCGCGGGTTTGGACTTCGGCGGTGCGGCTTTGCAGTTCGGCTTCGGCTTGGGCCAGTTCGGCGCGGAGACTTTCTACCTGGGCTGCGGCTTGATCTCGCTCGGCTTCGGTAGCCCGCTGCTGGGCGATGGCGTTGCTGAGGTTAGCTCGCTGGGCGTTGATGTCGGAGGTGCGGGCTTCAACTTCTGCTTGTTCGCGATCAAGCTGGAGCTGGACGAGCAGCTGACCTGCCTGGACGCGATCGCCTTCACTAACGAAAATTTTGACGATGCGACCATCAACGCGGGGAGCCACCAAAACTCGTTCCTGGGCTTCTAAAGTGCCGACAAATTCGCTGCTCTCAACCAAGGTAGCCTGCTGGAGGGTTTGCAATTTCACCGGAACTGCCTGGGGCCCGGAACCCCTGGGCTTGTTGCTCTGGTTCGCGGTTGCCGCAGGCACTGGCTAGCACCGACAGCAATAGCGTCATTCCTAGGAATTTTTGGGTTAGAGAAAATCGATTCGCGCTCATGAATAGTAGGGCAGCTTTCAGATTGGGCAAGAATCCTTGGCGGTAGAAAATCTAATGACTGTTAGCGTAATGGACAAAAAGAGAGCCTCTGCATGATAACTCTCTAGATACAAATAAATCTTTGAGCGGAGAAAATGGGGGAGCAGGGAAAAATTTCGAGAATCAATGCACCAAATTGAGCTGTTGTCAGAACTTGCCTACTCATTCTAGGCTATCCAGCACAATCGCCCTATCACCCGGCTGGGCGAGTTGGCGGGATCGCGATCGCCTGTGGAAAGGGGAGGTGAGATAGGAAGGGATTCGTTTCAGGAAGGATTGCAAAAAAAAGTATTGGCAGTGACAAAATCCATAATAATTTCTTAATTTCTATTAAAATGTATTGGGGAAAGTCTGGGGTCAGGATTGATTTTGGGGGAAAATAGATGATGGGGCCGGGATACCCCTGCGAACTGGTCAAAACACCTACGGGTGAGATAAGCTATGCAATGCCCAGCTAAAGGGAATGAGAAGATGAAAGTTGCCACCTGGAATGTAAATTCTATCCGTATCCGCGAGCAGCAGGTTGTTGAGTGGCTCTCCCGCCATCGAGTTGACGTTCTCTGTTTGCAAGAGACGAAGGTGGTCGATCGCGATTTTCCCCGCGCTGCCTTTGAGTCCCTTGGTTATCATTTGTCGATTTTGGGACAAAAATCCTATAACGGGGTGGCTATGTTAAGTCTCCAGCCGCCAGAATCAGTAAGGCTGGGATTTGCGTCGGTTTCGGGAGCGGACGCCGATGGGTTTGACGAGCAGAAACGGGCGATCGCTGGGGTGTGGGGCGGGGTTCGCATTGTTAATTTGTATGTGCCCAACGGCTCTGAGGCGGGCAGCGAAAAATATGACTACAAACTCCGCTGGTTGAAGGCATTAAAAGTTTATCTGGAGAAATTACAGCAAAGCGGCGAAGAACTCTGCGTTTGCGGTGATTTTAATGTTGCCCTGGAAGATATTGATATTTACAAACCGGAAGGACGGGAAAATCACATTATGGCAACGCCTCAAGAGCGGCAGGCTCTGCGAGAAACGCTGGGAGAGCTAAAGGATGCTTTTCGCAAATTTACGACTGAGGGGGGGCACTTTAGCTGGTGGGACTATCGGGCAGGTGGGTTTCAGCGCAACCGGGGCTGGCGGATCGATCATATTTACCTCTCCTCTGGCTTGTACGACCAAGCAACGGGCTGCCATATTGATGTCAAACCCCGTCAAGGGGATCAGCCCAGCGATCATGCTCCGGTGATTGTCGAATTTTAAACTTCCAATGGCAGTCATTCCCGGTTTCTATCGAGATTTATGATTAAGAAGTCTAGTCTTCAAAACGTTGCCAAACTTGTTCTCACACCAATAGCATTAATGCCAAAATTTACCTCTTCCAAATTAGAGAGCTTGGAAGAGAAACGGAGATCTAATCCTTACTTCTCAGCCTGATGTCCTTCCAGGGTTTCTTTCAATGAGTCTCGGCAATCAATCGGGAGAAGGATGATATTGTCCAGGGGTTTTGGCAGGCTAGGGAGTAGATTTGGCAGTAAACTGCTGCCGTCCAATTCGGAGGAGAACACAGATGGTATCGTCTCTTAATGATGCAAAGCGCACCGAGATCGCCAAGAAGTTGGCAGATATGAAAGCTATTCAGGATTTATTAATTTCTAATGAACAGGCTTTAATTTCCGAATGTGGCGATCGCGATATTCAAGAGCGGTTTCAAAACATGCTCAATGACGATCGCAAAAATATGGGCATTTTAGACACGACCATTGTTCAATATGGCGTCAAAGCTGACCCCCATTCCAGCACCCAAACGATGGTAGAGCAAGCTCAAAAAATGATGCTGGACAGCGATCTGTCTCTCTATGAAAAAGTTGCTCAGCACGAACTGCTCAAGCACGCGCAGGTGGGCAACGGTTTAGTGGTTCACAAATGCGCTCAAGTGGTTGGGGCTGATATTGAGGCCGCGATCGCACCCCTAAATACGGTCAACTTTGAAAACCGCGCTCACCAAGAACAGCTCAAGGGCATTGCTGAAGCTTTGGGCGTTCGGGAGTTAACGGGTCAGGAACCGGATCAAGGGCTGTGGGGCCGGGTGCAAGATGCGATCGCCGGATTAACGGGAGCAATGGGCAGCGCCGTTACTCAAAGCAGTGGCATGAGTGACATGACCATTGGCCAATTAATCCGCATGGATCACAGCAAAGCGCGGACGTTGTATACAGAAATTGAAAACAGCAACGACCCCCAGCGCATCCAGGAATTCTTTGGCCAGCTCTATAAAGACCTGATTGCCCACTCCAAGGCAGAGGAAGAGGTGGTTTATCCCCAACTGCGCTCTTTCTACAATCAGACCCAAAATCTCTACGATGAGCAGGCCCAATTGGAGCAATTGCTCAAAGAGATTAAATCCCTGTCTCCCAGCGATCCCCAATTTAAGACCAAAGTTCGTCAGGCACGGGATCTCACCAATCACCACATCAATCAAGAAGAAAATGACGCGCTGCCTAAGCTAGACAGCAATTTCAGCAGCGAGCAACAGCAACAAATGGCTTCTCAATTCAAGTCTGCTAAGAGCAAGGTTCAAGACGAGTTGGCTGCTGCTAAGTAATTCCCTTAATATCTTTTGAATAAGAATCCTCTGGCGCTGGTCAGGGGATTTTTTTGTGGGTTTTTAGCTATTTAGTGGAAGTTGTTGCTAAGCCGAATGAACACGGGCTGCATAGATGGTTCCAATCCTGCTTCTCGAAGGCAGGTTTCAATAGCCTCTGGCCCTTGGCAATGCCACTCCATCATGATGGCGGTAATGTCAGATAAACGCCCGCTTACTTGCAAAGCCGTTAGAATTTCGTACTCAGCGCCCTCACAGTCAATTTTAGCCACTAAACTGGCGTCAGGATGGGCAGCACGAATGCTATCAAAAATTGCGATCGCTGGTTTAATGGCAATTTCCTCAATTCTTTTGGGAGACTGAGATTGATAATGGTGAGTGGTCTCCCCGTAAAGCCCAATACTGCCCTTATTTTCGTAGCTATATTCCAGGTTTAAGACCTGTTCCGTAGCGCCAATTCCGTAGGCAAAGGGCTTAATTTTTGGCGATAGATCGGGATTAAGGGCAAAATTACGGAGCGCCTGCTGGTAAGTCGGACGGAAGGGTTCGTAGCCATACACTGCTTGTACGCGAGGATTACTGGCAAAAACAAACTCGCCAGCCCCGTATTCATGCCAATATCCCAGACCACCGTTGGGCGATCGTAAACAAAATTGTAAGCACCGTCGGCAACAACTTCCCGAAGAATGCACATATCTTGCTCGTTTTGAACGATAGCTTTAAATCCTGAAACGCTAATAATAATTTCATCCTGCCCGTCAATGGTAAATTCAGCTCCGTTCAAGGACTTAAGCACTTTAGCCGCATTAAATATTTCCGATTTTAAAACAAAGTTGTGGGTCTGTTTGGCTAAGGCAATTCCCAGGGGGGATAAGCGCAGGCGCTGGGTGTCCCGCTCATAACTGACAGCTTTAGGACTAATTTGATGGGTGACCAGTTGGCGCGACCAATAGTAATCCGGGATACGAGTCAAGGTCTTGAGTGCAATATAAGATTCACGAAATTTTGTCAGTTGTTGCCACATGGTGTAGTTCTCGACTTATCTAAAAAGACGCTCTTGTTCAAGAAATCTACCGAAAGAATCGATTTTGTCAATAGCCTTTCTGAAAATTGATGCCGTCGATGAATTTAAGGTTGCTATTGCACCTTGACAGCACCTGCGGCCATTGTTTCAGTATCTTGCGATTAAATCCAGCTTCCGAGCTACAAGGAGACCACCTGGAATACCCAACACTCCTTGGTAAGGATAGCCGTTTTCTCTGTAGCCATCCCCCTTCTCAAAGTTAGATTTTCAGAGGTTTTAGGATTGCCTCAAAAAGTTCTACTGGGAGCTTGCGATCGCCTTAACAATGTTTAATATACTTAGGTTTAGCGGTAGCCGCCGGGAAAACCTGGGTTCGCTACCGTAGCAATTCCGTTCGACACCTTAAGTGCCTTGAACTACTCTGACTTTTCCTTTTGGTGGATACTGTTCTGGTTCGGCCTGCCTTTCTTCACCGCGCGGGCACTACTGAAGCCTCGCAATCTCTGGCACCGTTCCGCGGATGCGATCGCCTTGATGGTCGTCTCGCTGCTTTTGTTCTCTAACGCCAGTTTTTCCAGTTTTGTGGTCTTTAGCTTTACGATTGTCTTCAACTACCTGATGGTTAGCTGGATGCTTACCCAAAGCAGTTGGCGGGCAAAGGCGATCGCGGCAGGGGTAATTGTTATTGATATAGCGATTCTGGCTTACTTTAAGTATCTCACCTTCTTTGTCGAAGATGTGTACGGACTTCTGGTGGGCGGGGTTGCTCCCAATTGGCGGCAGGAATTTCCGATTCCGGTATTTTCGCGCATTCCGCCGGGGGTTTCCTTTTATACCTTTCAAATGGTTTCCTTTGTGGTGGATTCCCTCCAAGCTCGCAAAAAGAAACCCATTAATTTTATTGACTACGTTAACTTTATTGCCTTTTTTCCCCAGATTGTTGCCGGCCCCATTGAACGGCGTATCAGTTTACTGCCACAAATTGAAGGATTTCAGTTTAAGTTTAAGCTTGAGAACCTGGATTTGGGATGCCGCTGGCTAACGCTGGGCCTGTTTATGAAATTTGTCTTGGGGGACAATCTTTTCCCTTCATTGATGTAGAACCAGCGACCAATGCCTGGATGGTCTGGTTTCAAGCGTTTCTGTTTACCCTCAGAATTTATTTTGATTTTGCTGGCTATAGTTTCATTGCCCTGGGGCTGGGATACTTTTGGGCGTCCGCTTGACGGTGAACTTCCTAGCACCTTACACCAGCCAGAGTATTAACGAGTTTTGGCGGCGCTGGCACATCACCTTGAGTACTTGGTTTCGAGACTATGTGTTTTTGCCGCTGATGGGATCGAAAAACAGCTTGCCCCGCTCTTTTTGTTTTTAACCTTTACTCTGTCGGGATTTTGGCATGGAGCAGCCTGGAATTTCATTATCTGGGGGGCTTACCACGGAGCGCTGCTGCTATTGTTGCGCTATTTAGGACGACCGTTTCAAAAATGGATGGGCCGCTACGTTTCCCGGCCCCAGGTGGTTTCCTGGGGGGCTGACCTTCGGCTCGGTGGTTTTGGGCTGTCTCTTCTTTATGGACACCAACATTGGTCGGCTGCTGGTGAAATTAAGAACCCTCGCCACTCCCTGGGCCTATTCTTGGGGAAATTTAAGCGAGTTTTTCAGCTCCTACAACTTTAACGAAGGCATTGCCCTGACTCTCATTGTGGCCTTATCTATGCTGGTCTTGCTGTGCGAGCAAATTGCGATCTGGCAGGGCAAGTTCGAATATGAGCTGTTGCTCTCCCACTGGATGTCGCCCCTACTGGTGGGCTTAACGGTGCTGCTTGCCGCTAAAACGCCCTCAGAGTTCATTTACTTTGAGTTCTAGCCATGATCAAACCCCTCAAGCTCGCTCCCTACGTCGGTGCTGCTCTGGCAGCCTGGTTCTTTGGTTACATCTACAACGTCTACCAAGGTGGCTTGATTAGCTGGCTGCGGGCCATGTACGAAAATAAGGTGGCGATCGCCGCCGAAATTCAAGGCCCACAGCGCTTGTTAATTGTCGGCGGGTCGGGAGCGCACTACACGATTAATTCCCAATTGCTGGAGCAGGAGTTGGGTTTCCCGGTGTTTAACTTTGGTCTGGACGGTAATTTGGGTCTGGATGTCATTTTCCCGACAATTCTAGAGCAGATACGTCCCGGCGACATTGTACTGGTGATTCCTGAATATTTGATGTTGCTCGACTCCGATGGGTTGGGAGAGCGCTCGGCGGCCTTTGGGTTAGCCATCGGTCAGCCAGGTTTGGGAAATATTCCCCCTAAACTCCTGGCCCAGGACACCTTTTCCCTCGGCGTTGCCTCTTTGCGATCGCTGGTTAAAACGACGAATGACCTCCTTGGAAAAGGCGAAATTACGGAGTATTATTCCGATCCCCTGACACCTTGGGGCGATCCGACCCGTACCTACGAGCGGGAGACAGACTGGTGGCAGCTCAAAATTACAGAACCCGTAACGCCCCATTCCCTCAAGCGTATCGCCCAGTTTCGTCAAGAATTGGAAGCGAAGGGAGCGACCTTGATTTTGTCCATGCCCGTCATTTACGGCAGCAGCGACCCTACAACCCGCAAAAATGTGGAAATTACCGCAAGAGAGTTGGGTAAGATAGCGCCTCTGATTTACGATCCCGAAACCTACAACGTGAGCAGCGATCCCAGCCTGTTTGCCGATACCCACTATCACCTCAAACCGGAAGGCCGTCGATTAAGGGCACTGGAAGTCGCCGAGCAGCTCGGGCCCGTCCTGAAAGGCATTAGCCCAGAGAATCAATGACCTTAGCCCCTCCCTATCGAGTGTGTATTGTGGGAGGCGGCTTCGGCGGTCTCTATACGGCGCTGTATCTTTCAGGAAGTCCGCTGGTGCGCTCTGGCCAGTGTGAAATTGTCTTGGTGGAGCCGAGGGAGCGATTTTTGTTTACCCCGTTGCTCTACGAGTTGCTCACTCGGGAACTGCACGCCTGGGAAATTGCGCCAACCTACGAGAAACTCCTGCGCGGCAAGGCGATTACCCTGCGTGCTCAGTCGGTTCTGGGAGTGGATTTGGAGAGCCAATCGGTGCGCCTGGAGGATGGTCAGCGCCTCAGCTACGATTATTTGGTGTTAGCCGTGGGCAAACAAACCCGGTTTGCGCCTATTCCCGGCATTGAACTGGCCCTGCCTTTTCGCACGTTGGAAGATTGCGATCGCTCAATCACAAATTGAGGGTGTTAGAAAATTCAGGGCAGCAGCGTTTGAGGACTGCGGTAGTGGGCGGCGGGCCCAGTGGAGTGGAGCTGGCCTGCAAAATCAAGGATCGCTTCGGGCCGCGCGGGGAGGTAAAGCTGATCGAACGGGGAGATAAATTGCTGAAAACCTTTAGTTCAGCCCTGCGGCGGGCATCGGTGCGGGCCTTAACGCGGCGGGGTATTGAGATTTGCTATCGGACGGAGATTCGGGAAAGTTTTTGGGGATGGGCTGGAGTTGGAGCAGCAGGGGCGATCGCATTATCCGGCGGATCTGGTGGTTTGGGCAGCGGGGGACAGCGATCCGCGATTGGGTGCGGGGAACTCCCCTGCAAACATAGTGAAGATGGGCGCGTGCAGGTGCAATCGACCTTTCAGGTGGCGGATTACCCGGAAGTTTTGGTATTAGGAGATGGGGCGGAAATTGCCAGTCGCCACCGCACTCCGGCGACGGCCCAGGCCGCCTATCAACAGGCGTCGGTTGCAGCCAAAAATCTCCAGGCTCTGATGGAGGGAAAACCGCTGAAATCTTTTCGTTACTTACATTTGGGCGATATGTTGACCCTGGGCATCGGCGATGGGGTTTTGGATAGTTTTGGCGTTACCTTAACGGGCCGGGTAGCGGCAAGCTTACGGCGTTTAATTTACGTGCAGCGCCTTCCCACCTGGCCCCATCGGCTTCAGGTACTACGCAAACTTGCTCCTGACCTGGTGGCGCAGTTGGCGGGGCGATCACAGCCCCAAATCCTAAATGCTGGCCTTTCTTCTTAGAGCATCCCCTGCCGAGAAAAAAGCCTGACACTCCGAGAAAATTTGTAAAACGTTATACAAAAAAGCTCGGCCCTCCGAGAAAATTGGTCGAAGCTTGGAGAAAAGAGCCTGGCGCTTCGAGAAAAAGACTCGGCCCTCCGAGAAAAAAACCTGACACTCCGAGAAAATTTGTAAAACGTTATACAAAAAAGCCTGACGCTTCAGGAAAATTGCTAGATTGGTTGGCCTCTGAGCTGCTGGAGAGGCGATCGCAAGGCGTTAATCCCTGTCTGCTTCGATACCAGCTCCACGGGGGCGATCACACCTAATCCAGTAAGCAATCGTCCCCATTACCGGAGCTTCGGGAATAACCCAACGGGTCAGTCCCCTTTGTTCTAAGCAATTGTCTCGATTGGCGATCGAGTTGTAGTCACGATATTCGTCAACAACTTGCCCGTTTCATCGTAGACATAGCTGTTGTTTTGGGGATCGAACCTCAAAATCGCCGAACGCAGGTATCCCTGATACGTAAAAGCCTTTTTGCCTGCCGGTACGGAAAATTCGATTGTTTCTGTGGTACTGGTTTCCCACTGCTCGGTAAAAGTAAAGTTTAATCCAATCTTGAAACCAGCCTTAACCACTTCTGCTGACGCCTCAAAAGTAAACTCAGCGCTAAGAGATTGGGAGCTGGAAAAAGTGAAACCTTTAGTCACACTTCTTGTGTAAGTTGACGAAGCATCAGAATTGGAATTATCAAGAGAGCCAATATCATCTAGATCGGGGGAGTACAAGATAATGACTTCAACCGAGCCTTCCTTGGCAATCTTGGGCAAACCTTGGTTGAAAGTATCTTTATTGGCCGGCGGGAGTGAGGGAAATATGGTTACTTTGCTAGGCTTCACCGGAATACCAAGGGCAACTAACCCCAAGGCCTTAAACTGATTTTCCTTAAAATGAGATTCGACAAAGGCTTGATCTGCATATAAATCGGTCAGATCGGAGTATAAGACCGAGCGAGCCGTAATAGTTAGGTTAGTATCGTGCTTGAGACCTTCTTTCTTCTTCTGGTAATTTTTGATCGTCAGATGCCAGTTAATGGTTAATACCCCAATCCCATCAGCTTCTTGGGTAACTGAGTTGTAGTTATCGACCAAAAATATGACCCGACTATCAGTTTTGTCGTAGTCAGCCGCTTGGGTGTCATCTAGGGGAGCGATGACATTGCTTAATACTGCCTCGATCGAGTCTTTGTCCAAGCCTCTAACCAGGGTCGAAGAAGCGACTGTTCCAATTTTGACAAACAAGTCTTTAATCGCTTGAATTGTATCAAATTTCCCCTCAAATGGAGGCTGATCATTTTTGACGCCGGTAAAACCTGGTTTGTTTCTGAGCAAATAGTCAAAATGAGTAGGGAATTGAATATATGACAGTTCTGTCGCGTATCCTTCTGCTGTTTCGTCAGGTTTCCAGTTGCCCACCGGGCTGGCATCTTGTAAGCTCGCCTGGATTGTCATCCCATGAAATTCGTTTTTAACCAGTTGAGGAATCTTAATCCCGTAGGTTTGTACGACTCCGTTGGGAAACTGACGTTTAACATCAGTAATGTACGCTGCCAGGCTATCTGTGTTGGCAGCTTCACAGGTCAAGCCAATATTGGCTAACTGTGCCTGAAGATCTTCGGGGGTTAATTTGGTGGGTGTAGCTGGATTAACTGAATTTTTACTTTTTTAGCAGGTATTGGCATGGGGATTGGCTCCTCGAAAACAGAGTTTGGGCGATTGCATAAAGACAAAACTATTTTGCGGGGGCAAATTTTGTCATCTATCAATAGGCGTAAATTGAAGGCTCTCAACCCCTAGGAGATCGCTTCACTGGTTCTGCAAAAACTTGATGAAGGATTGCTAAGTTTGACCCCAATTGATTACGAAGCAACGTTCAACCTTGGCTTGGTGCAATGGGCAGACTTCCTGGAGTCGTAGTTGCGCAAACTAGCCAGTGTTCCTTCCCAAAACATCATTGGCGATCGCCGATAAGGATGAATAAATTGTTGTCATTCATTGGCATAAAATTTTTAAAAATGGCAAGTTACAATCGAGACTCGCAGGTTTTCTCCCTTTGCGCCCTGTCTAACCTCAGCGATATTTATTTAGGAGACAATAAAACCATCGCTGCCAACACGAAACTGGCGCTTCAGCGCATCTTGGCTGACTCAGAAGTTCAAGATTTAATTGGCTCTTGGGAGTTGGTTTGGGGGCCGGTGGTAGACAGCTTTGATAGCGAATCCATCAATACCATGTTCATCGCTCGCCTCGTAGGCAGCAGCCCGACTCAGTACGTTGTTGCGATCGCCGGAACCAATGGTAAGTCCAAGTTTGATTGGATATTTGAAGATTTTTCCGTATTTCGCACCCATAGCTGGCCCTACTTACCAACCATCCCTCAAGCAATCCCCAAATTTCTCATGCCACAGACTACGGGCTGACCAATCTGGTGGCCATGACCGATAATTCTCTAACGGCCCGGGACTATCTCGAACACCATGCCGCTCCAGAACCTGGGGCCGAGGTTACCGTAACGGGTTACAGCTTAGGCGGGGCGCTCTCTCCGTCCTATGCCCTCTATCTTTACGACACCCAGGGCGATCGCGGCAAACACGGTCGCGGTTGGGATGCTCGCTGTAACGTCACCCTTAACTGCCTGCCCGTCGCTGGAGCCACCCCTGGCGATAAGGTCTTCTCCGACTATTACTACGAACGCCTCGGCGGCCGGACGAACCGTTACTGGAACAAAAAAGATGTCGTTCCCCATGCGTGGGAGATTGACATGCTGTACCAAATTCCGACGCTGTATGCCCCAACGATTAAATTCGATTTCTCGGATGACGCTCTACTTTACAGCCTGTTAACGCTGTTATGGGCGCTAACCTCTGGTAAACACTACACTCAACTGCGCGCAGATCGGAGTTTCGCCGAAGACTCAACGGTCATCCCGGTTTCAGGAGACGATACGTTCCATCGATTCTTGAGTGAATTGGGGTATCAGCACATCGATCGCTATGGCCAGATTTTTCAGATCTCCCAGTTCCAAGATGCTGTCACGCGCATTGTTCCTCTGCCGCAGAAATTTTTTACAAGTCTGGTGACCAAAGAACAGAGCGATCAGTTGCGTGCCCAAATTAGCGCCCTAGTCGCCAAGCATCAGGTCTCCCCGGAAATGATCCAGACTTTCGCCGCTAAATCTGCTGCCCAGTAATCATTAGTTCCTTGATTTTTCTCTGTAGGCTAGGGGCTGCGGCTCCTAGTCTCAATTGTTAGAGGGCCTCAGTTTTTGTCCGGTTCGATGCCGGCTCCCACGGGGGCGATCGCAGTCCCCAATCCTAATTGCTTGCCTTGTCTGGAGCGTACCCTGTCGAGAAAAATGCTCGACCCTTTCAGAAAAAACCTGGCGCTTCAGGAAAATTTGTAGATTGGTTGGCTGCTGAACTGCTGGGGAGCGATCGCCTCCAACACAGGCACAATCGTGGTGATGACTTGATGCTGATTGGGGGTGGGACGGGAGGGAGCACTAAAGAACAGGTGTAGCGTGGCATCTTGGAGGGAAGCGGTGGATAGTTCTAGGTCCGTTCCACTCAGGGTGTGGCTGACTAGCCGGGCGATGGCGCTGACATCCCCCCAGCGTGCCCATTCCCGCAGCATGTCTTGGGTTGGAGTCAGATCGACCTGGAGCAACCAATCAGGCGTCAGTTCTCCCCGCACCTGCATGACAATTACCGCATCCCGAAACCCTTCCAACTGGAGGTCGCGCACCTGTTGGGCGATCGGCTCTCCGGCGAGCATCGGGTCGGGGCTGTAAAGCGCTTCGCAGGTGATCCACAACCGCTGGGAGACGGCGGCTCCAGCGTCGGGGGTAATTAGCTGAGCCGTGGCGGCAGACTGGGCTGGATAGGGAGTCGTTTTGACGGACACCTTGACCGAAACTCCAAGCAGGCTGAGGGTTTCGCTCAAATAGCGGGCAACGGCATCTGGATTGCCCCGCTTGGCTTGGGCTTGGTTGGTGAATACTAACGCCGCACCGACCGCTGGGGGTAGGGGCGATCGGTGCGGCAGGGGACATCCCTACCAGCCATGACTGGCTGTGGCTGAGAGGCGCCAC
>JAAUTE010000316.1 GCA_012031815.1 Chloroflexaceae bacterium | reverse complement strand
TGGCTGGCTGGGTTGAAGACCCACTACAGCTCGAAGGCGAGGACACTAATATTAAAGGATTGGGGCTGTTGCCGTTGCAGACAATTTTGGAAGTGGGCAAGGTCGTGCGCCAGCGGCAGGTGGTTTCCCACTATCCCATTGAAGGATTGCCCGTGGAAGGCTACGAAATGCACCAAGGCCGGACGCAACTGTTGGATTTACAGTCTCAAGCTGCCTATCGCTCCCTCTTTGAGGATGAGAGCCTGGGCCTCGTCAGTGACAGCGGCACCATTTGGGGCTGCTACCTCCACGGTATCTTTGACAATGGCCCTTGGCGGCGGGGCTGGCTGAATCATCTCCGCCAGCGGCGGGGCCTGCCATCTCTACCGACGGGGGTGCCGAGCTACCGAGAACAGCGGGATGGGATGCTAGAAGCCCTGGCAGATTTGGTGGAGACCCATCTGGATCTGGCCCCTGTACTAGAATGCTGAGAAGGGAAGTCAATGGGGAATGGCACTCTATGACGGTTCAAGTTCTGTTTTTACCCGATGAGATTGCGATCGCCGCCGAGCCGGGGGAACCGCTGCTCCAGGTCGCCCAACGGGCGGGAGTCTTCATTCCTACAGGCTGTTTAATGGGGTCTTGTCACGCTTGTGAGGTGGAATTAGGCGATGGAACCCTTATTTGTGCCTGTATTTCCGCCGTTCCTGCCGATACGACCCAGTTGATCATTCAGCTCTATGGCGATTCGGTTTGGTGAACCCCCTGACGGGCGGCTCCGCGACGGCGATCGCTTACCCGCCGCAGGACACCATTGATAAAGCGACGGCCTTCATCGTCGGAATAGCGCTTGGCCAGCTCCACGGCTTCATTGATGGCGATGCGTTCGTTAAGTCCCAAAAAAGCGACCTCGGCTACGGCAATGTAGAGAATATCTCGGTCTAGGCGGGGCAGCCGCTCTAATTGCCAGGAAACCATTGCCTCGCTTAAGGATTGCTGGATGTCGGACTGGTGCTGCTGGACGGTTCTAATAATTTCGGCGGCATACTGGCGGACTTCCGGTTGGCTAGACAACTGGACAACTTCTGGCAGCTCTAGGGCCGCCCCCAGGCGATTGATGGCAGTTTGGGTCAGGGAGAGGGCATCCTCAATCATAGCCCTGGCACTGGCAACGGTGCTGGCCCTGGTTTCGCTGGTGAGGAGGCGCTCCTGGCCGCCGCTTAACTTCTTCGGCAGCGGTTTCCAGGGTGTCCTGAATTTCGCTGCTCAGGGTGCGAACGGCTGCCAGGACAAGCTGATTAATGGCGGGGGTTTCGAGTTTGTCGGGTTTCCCGGAGAGTTGGCTGAGGCTCAGCAGCGCCAGTTCGCGGGCAACACGACGGGGTTGAATGCGGGAGGGCATCATGGCAGGAGTCCTGTAGCTGGCTCAATCACCATAGCAAATCTCTTACCCTCTCTGAGGCGCGGTTTTTCCCTAGATTTCCTCTTCCAAGGAGAAGACCGGCCGGGCCTCGTCGGTGCTGCGAGCCTCCAGGGGAATTTTTTTGATTTTTTTGTAGTCAGGTAGGGAGACAGGCGGCCCGACCGGACTGTCGTCGGGGCTGACGATGCCGCCAGATATTAATACTTTGAAGGCGTCTTCAATGGAAATGGTTAGGGAAATGGCTTCGTCTTCGGGAATAATGGCGTACCAGCAGAGGTGGGGTTGGGGGTCGTGGGAATAAAGACGTTGAGCGATCGCTTGGGGAGGGCTACCTGGAGCTGGCTGCTGGGTGTGCCGGTGACAAAGCCAATCGACCAGGTTCCACGACGGGGGTATTCCACAAGAACTACGCGGCGAAACTTGCTTTTAGAGTCTTTTAGTAAGGTTTCGAGGATTTGTTTGAGGGTTTTGTAAACTGAGCCGGCTAGGGGAATGGCCTGCAAAAATTTCTCGCCGAAATCCAGCAACCAGCGGCCGGCAATGTTGCGGGCCATCAAGCCAATGAGCAAGATAAAGAGCAGGGGAACCGCCAATCCCACCACCAGGTTGAGAAAATTCATCAACAGGGGGTGCAAACCATCAAAAGGATTCAGTTGCTTAGGGATGCGGGTGAGCAGGTCAATGGCCCAGGTGGCAAGGGTGTAGCTCAGCCAAATTGTGGTGGCAAGGGGAATTACAACCAAAAATCCAGCAATAAGGTCATTTTTGAGGTCTTGCTTGAAACGTTGCAGCACAGGGTGGCGACTCTCCCTAAAATTAAAATCCGGTGCGCCCCCACTCCCGAATCTCCCCAATGGCGATCGCCGCGAAAACGGTTAGCCGAGCGGCCGCAGACAGGGAAACCAGAAGTCTGGGTCTTATTCTCTATTATGGGGACTTGCTAAGATTTGTTGCAAGTCTTAAGGACAGCGGGGAACCAAGCAGCTCCTCTCTGGGTTGACAGAGGCAGGCTATGGCTGATGATTTTTGGCGTTAGGCGGCCCGGCTGGCTTTCTTGCCTAGGGAGCGCGTCCCAAACCAGCCAATGGACAAATAGGCGATCGCAAGCAATAAACTGCTTAAGCCAATGCGTAGGCCCTGGCGCAGCACTTCGGTTCTAGCCTGCTGTTCCCGTTCCAGTTTTTGGGAGCGCAGTTGGGTTTGCAGTTCTTGGAGTCGGGTGTCGATGGCTTGGGGATTTTGGGCGAGCTGGCGCAGGGTTTGCAGGCGGGTCTTGGCTTCTTGGAGTTGGGTGCGCTGTTGGGGAGAGAGGGGACGGCCTTGAAATTCGCCGGTCTCTAGGGCGCGATCCACCTGAAGCAGTTGTTGATCGAGCTGTTGAAGCTGCTGGGGATTTTGGGAGAGGCCGGCGAGCTGGTCGTACTGGCCTTGTAGTTGATTTTCCGCTTGGGTAGCGCCTTGTTCGATCCGTTCTTGAACGGCGGTGCTGGCAGTGCGGAGATTATTTAAGTAAAGCGGGACGATGAGGAGGAAAACAATTCCCAAGACAAAGCAAACGATGAACAGGGGCAAGCGCAAATCGAAAGCGGCTTTGCGAGCGGTATTATTACTGTCGATCCAGTAAGCAACGATCAAAAACCCGTGCCTACCAGGGGCACAATACCGCGATCGACCACTTGAGTTGCGTAACTGATTTGAAATTGGGGATCGAGAAAATTAAAAGGAATGGCTAGCAAAACGTAGTCGAGCAGGGCCGCTACGATCAAGACAATGCCAGCGGTTTTAAGGGCTAAAGAGGTAAAAGATGAGCTATTCATGGGGTTTAACCAGAGCGAACCGCAATCCCAACGAACGCAGGATTAAGCAAGGGGTCTAAAGAGCGCCGATTAAAGGCAGCAACATCTTATTCTAGACGTTCAGGTTACCGAGCGAACCTGGTTACTTTGTCCTTGAATGCCCGCTGATCGTGAAAGGCAGTCACAGGCAAGCCCCAGAGTTCAACTCCGAGGAACCTGTGACCTTGATAGATCATTAAACTTTTATTGCCGATCGCCGTTTCCTCCTAACATGCCTAGTAAAACCCTTGTTGTAATCGGATAAAACAGGTTTATGGACACAATTGTTGAAGTTTTAGGGGATAAAACGGCTCTGATCGAGCGGGCCCTGGCCCTAGTGGTGGAGAAAATCGAGGCTGCGATCGCTTGCAAAGGAACCTGTCGGATCGCTTTATCGGGGGGCAGCACGCCGAAACCCCTCTATGAAAAGCTCGCAGAGCAGGCTCTGCCCTGGGAAAAAGTCCAGATTTTTTGGGGAGATGAGCGCTACGTTGCCCCGATCACCCGGATAGCAATTTAGGCATGACTCGCCTGGCCTGGCTGGATCGCATCACCATTCCTGAGAAGAACGTCCACCCGGCTCCCACAGCCAGCGGCTCGCCCCAAGCCGACGCCGAGGGCTACGAAGCAGAATTGCGCCGAGTCTTTGGGGTTGAAGCCGGGGAAATCCCCTCATTTGAGCTGATTTTGCTGGGGGTGGGCGACGACGGCCACACCGCTTCCTTATTTCCCCAGACGCCAGCCCTCGATGTCTGCGATCGCCTGGTGACCGTGGGACA
>JAAUTE010000050.1 GCA_012031815.1 Chloroflexaceae bacterium | reverse complement strand
GGCCGGGGGAGCTGGTTACGGGGGCGCTTGATGCAGGAATTGGGCATTGCCCTTTGGGAATGGCTCTTTGACGGCCCCGTTGGCCAGAGCCTCGCCCACAGTCAGGGAATCGCCCTCGGACAAAATCAACCCCTGCGCCTGCACCTGGAAATCCGCGACCCTGGACTCATCGCCCTCCCCTGGGAAATCATGCAGCCCCAACCCGGCAAACCCGCGATCGCCCTTGGGGAGCAAGTGATCTTTAGCCGAACCACCAGCGATGTCGACGCCCTCAAATTGCTGCCCCTCCAAAGCGAGCTGCAAATTCTGTTGGTTTTAGGAGAAGCGGCCCCCCACCCCGGCCCGGGAGCCAAAAATTTACAACTGCAACAGGAAGCCGACACCCTCGCTGCCGTCATCCAGCAGGGTTCCGCCCGGGCCCGCAGCCACGATGTCATACGGGCGACTTCCATTCATACCCTCGTCCAGCCCACGGCAGCCGAACTCCTGGATGCCCTGGCCACGGGCCGCCACAATCTCTTTTTCTATGCGGGTCATGGGGTTCCGGCTCCCGATGGCGGCCTGCTGTTTTTACGCTCCCAGGTGACCCTCAACGGCACGGAATTAGCCCAAGCTCTGGTTCATTCCGGGGTGGTGCTGGCGGCGTTTAATGCTTGCTGGGGGGCCCAACCCGCGCAGCAAAACCACCAAGCCATTCCTCGCAGCAGTTTGACCGAAGTTTTGATTCACCACGGCGTTCCCTCGGTTTTGGGCATGCGCGATTCCATCGCCGACGAGGAAGCCCTCACCTTCATTGCCGCCTTCACCAAAGCCATCTCCGAACAGCACAGCATCGATCACGCCGTGGCGATCGCCAGACAGGAATTGGTCACTCTCTACAAATTTAATCAACCCGCCTGGACGCTGCCCATTCTCTACCTCCATCCCGATTTTGACGGCAACTCCTCGCCGCTGTCACTAGAGGCGAAGAGTTAACCGCTATGCCCACCAGTCTCACGGCCCGCAAGTTTCCCGCCGCTCAGTTGAAGTCAGCCCAGGAAAACCAGATCTGGCAGATTTATGGCGGTTTAATGCGGGTGGGACGCCACCAGGATAACGATTTAGTCCTGGCCGAACGCTGGGTTAGCCAGCGCCACGCTGAAATCCTCTGCCGGGAGCTGCCCCAGGACGAAGGCACACAATATTGCTATTTTCTCCGGGATTTTTCCCGTTTTGGTACGCTGGTTCGCCAAGCCGGTCAGTGGCAGAAAGTCCACCACCAGGAAATTGGCCTCGCGCCGGGCAACCAACTTAAATTCGGCAGCGCCCACGGACAGACCCTGGAATTTAGCGTTGAGTCCTAGCGATCGCCCCGCCGCCCCGGAAGAGTATTAACAAATGTAACGATTTATGCTGTCATGGCGCTGCGATGGCTTGACAGCCCTGGAGGCGGCCGATAAGGTAAATGGTATGCCCGGGTAAACCCAACTAAATGCAATGCAGGACAAGCAAAAGGTCACACTTTACCTAACCCCTAGTCTCCATCGCCAACTCAAGATTCGAGCGGTCATAGATGATGAATCGATGTCTTCTTTGGTGGAAAAAGCGATCGCCTTTTACCTCCAGCATCCAGAAAAGGTAGAGGAAGTGGAATCTAGCCACGGCAGAACCCAGCAAGTATACCTTTGCCCCGACTGCGATGGTGCGATGATGATGCGGCAAGGACAGATGGTTTCCCTGCGCGCCCAGCCCAGTGTCGTCGAGGAGGAATTTCCCCTAGAAGTTCCCGAAAAAATCAGCTCTCAGGCAGATTCTCAAGGGGAAGAAAGGCTAGTAGCCTGCTAAGGCAGGATTCGTTGGTCAGCCGCGCTGTTAGATGAGCGCACATCCCGTTCCGCGACGCAAGCTCAACCCAAAAGGTCGATGTGATATGAAAGAAGAACTCAGCATTCTGATTCAGGCTCAATATCCCTTGGTCTACCTCTTAACTTCTGAGGAAGAACGGGCGGAAGCGGCAGTTTTTAAGATTGCCCAGAGCAAAACTCAACATCGACGGGTCTTTGTCTGGACGGTGACCCACGGCATTATCGAGTATGGCCAGCCCCGGCAAACTACCCAGCACAACACCGTTTCTCCGGAGGCGGCTATTGAGTGGGTATTGCGCCAGCGGGAACCCGGTATTTTTATCTTTAAAGACCTCCATGCTTTTATTGATTCGGCCCCCGTTACTCGCTGGCTGCGCGACGCGATCGCCAGTTTCAAGGGGACAGAGAAAATCATTATCTTGATGTCGCCGGTGCAGCAGGTTCCCATCGAACTGGAAAAAGACGTAGCCGTGCTTGATTTTGCCCTGCCGGATATGGGCGAACTCAATCAGGTTCTCAGCCGCCACCTAGAGAAGAACAAAGGCCGTCGCATCACCACAGAAGCCCGCGAGAAATTACTTAAAGCCGCCCTGGGACTGACCCGCGACGAGTCCGAGAAGGTCTATCGCAAAGCCTACGTTAAGGCAGGACGGCTGACCGAAGAAGAAGTCGATGTGGTGCTCTCCGAGAAAAAGCAGCTTATCCGCCGTAACGGTATTCTTGAATACATTGAGGAGGACGAAACCCTAGCGCAGTTGGGGGCTTAGAAGAACTCAAGCGGTGGCTGCGCCAGCGCTCTGATGCTTTCACCGAACGAGCCAGAGAATATGGCTTGCCCCAGCCCAAGGGGATGCTGATCCTGGGCGTACCGGGCTGCGGTAAATCCCTGATCGCCAAAACCACTTCTCGCCTCTGGGGACTGCCCCTGCTGCGGTTGGATATGGGTCGGGTCTACGATGGCTCGATGGTTGGGCGATCGGAAGCCAACCTCCGCAACGCTCTAAAAACAGCAGAATCGATTTCCCCGGTACTCCTGTTTATCGACGAGCTGGACAAAGCCTTTGCCGGTGGCACGGGGTCGGCTGATTCCGATGGCGGCACCTCTAGCCGCATCTTCGGCTCCTTCCTGACCTGGATGCAGGAAAAAACTTCTCCCGTATTTGTTATGGCAACAGCCAACCGGGTTGAGCGATTGCCGGGAGAGTTTCTGCGCAAGGGACGTTTTGACGAGATTTTCTTTGTGGATTTGCCCACCCCTGAAGAACGGCAGGATATTTTCCGCATTCACCTGGGTAAGCGCCGCTCCGACATTGCACGCTTCGATCTGGAGCAGCTTGCTAAGGTTTCCGATGGATTTTCTGGGGCAGAAATTGAGCAGGCTATCATTGCAGCCATGTACGATGCCTTTGCTCAGGATCGGGAGTTTACGCAGTTAGACATTATCGCTGCGATTAAGTCAACCCTCCCGCTGTCTCGGACAATGACTGAGCAGGTAACCGCCTTGCGGGATTGGGCCCGGCAGCGAGCGCGTCCTGCTTCAGCCTCCGTCGCTGAATACCAGCGATTGGAGTTTTAACAGGCTTTCTCCTGCATCCAGTAGGATGAAAGGCTAGCATTTCCCCTGCTAGCTCAATACCCAAAAAGTACGCTCTGGCTCTATGGGTCAGGCGGCAGCAAAGCCAAACGCCAAACGTTGTTGTTTACACTTCCCTGGAGGAAATCTAACCATGTCTCACTTTAGCACTCTGCGCACCAAAATCTCCGACGCTGAAATTCTCAAAGCTTCTCTGCGCGATCTGGGTATTTCCGTGAAGACGGAAGCCGATGTTCGCGGCTACAACGGTCAGCGCGTCCGTGCCGACATTGTTGCAGTTCTGGAAGGTGAATACGATCTCGGCTGGTCTCGCAACAGCGATGGTTCCTTTGACCTGATCGCTGATCTGTGGGGTGTTGCTAAGAAGCACAACCAAACCGAACTGATCAACTCCATTAACCAGAAGTACGCTGTTAACAAGACTCTGGCTGAAGTTAAGCAGCGCGGCCTGCAAAATGCCAATGTTAAGCTCGTTGTCCAAAAGTAGGACTTGATGCGCGTTTCCAAGTTCACTGACCGAGGGTTAACCCCAGTTAGGTTAGCCCTTTTTTCCCAAAAAACCCCAGCGTGATGGCGCTGGGCTATTTTTTTGCTGATTTGTCTCGCTTTTCAAGGTGGCCTCCCCCCGATCGCCAAAGCCTGCTCTAGAGTAATAGGTGGTAGCGTCAGGAGCTAGATTTCGTGTTTATTAAAACTACTTTGACTGTTCTTGCGGTTGGGGCCGGGACTGTCCTGCCCCTAGGAGCGATCGCCCAAGAAGTGTCTCAATCCTGTTTTTGGCTGGATGACACGGGACAAGTTGTTGACCTATCAGCGCTATGCGGCACGGCTCCGGCACGGCCAGCCCCCACGCCCCCAGCACCGGGAGCAGCCAACCCGACCGGAGACGCCAGAACCCCTGAATCGATCCTGCCCGAAGCACAACGGCGGACAGTAGTAGCTCCCTCAACGCCGGAGCCAATTGTGGAAACCCCTGCTTCGGAGGAAACCGTTCCGCCGCCTAGTAATACTAACCGACTTCGCACCTCGCGCTCTACGAGTCCAGCCCTAGTTCCTTCCCCGTTGAGACAGTAAGAAACGCCCAATTTTGCCGAATTAAGCTTTTAGCTGGCGGTTTTGAGGCTAACTGCCGGTCCTGGGCAACGCTGGCGTTTGGGGAGGGAGAAGTAAAATATAGCACCGCCTTCCACTTCACCTCGGGCCCAGACCCGTCCCCCGTGTCGCTGAATAATGCGCCGGACGCTGGCTAGACCAATGCCGCTGCCTTCAAATTTGCTGTCACTGTGAAGGCGCTGAAAAACGCTGAAGAGTTTGCTAGTGTATTTGGGATTAAAGCCCACGCCATTGTCTGCCACAAAAAAAATGGTTTCTTCTGCCTGCTCAAGGCTGCCGATGGCAATTTGGGGATGGGAGCGGGGGCGGGTGTATTTGAGGGCGTTGTCAATCAAGTTTTGAAAGACGATCCGCAGTAAAATTGGGTCGGCCTCCACCACCGGTAGGCCGTCAAGCTGCCAGTCAATGGGGCGATCGCTCAGGCAGAACTGGCCGAGGATTTCCTGGACGAGTTGGCGGGTATCTAGGAAGCAGTAGCGAAGAGGATAGCTATTTTGACGATAAAACGCGAGTAACGCCTGGAGGAGGAGGCTGGCTTGTGTGCTGGTTTTGGCGATCGCCGCCAGGTAATGTTGTTCAGGGTCTCCCAGATTGCTGGCGGCTGCGGCGGTTTGTAAGAGAGCGGTAAAGCCGCTAATTTGACGCAGGGGCGCTTGCAAATCGTGGGAAATGGAGAAACAAAACGATTCCAAGTCGCGATTGACGGCTTCCAGTTCTTGGGTACGTTTTTTGACCTGCCACTCTAAACTTTCATAGAGCTGGCGCACTTGGGCTTCGGCGGTTTTGCGATCGCCAATATCAATACAGGAGCCGATATAGCCTAAAAACTGCCCTCCGCCAGCAAAACGGGGAATTCCGGTGTCCAATACCCAACGATACTCCCCATCAAAGCGCCGGAGGCGATACTCCCTCTCAAAGCGCTGGCGGCGATCGAAAGCCGTGGTGTAGGTGGTCAGGCAACGTTGGTAGTCATCGGGATGAACGCCTTCCATCCAACCCTCGCCTGCTTCCTGGTCCGCCGTACGCCCGCGAAAGGCCAGCCAGGGTTGATTGAAGTAATTACACAATCGCTCCGTTCCCGCCATCCAGACCATTGCAGGGACGAGATCGCTCAACTGGACAAAACGAGCCTCGCTTTCCTGCAAGGCGGCTTGCAACTGTACCAATTCCTGTTCTAGATTTTGCCGTTCCCGTCTAAGCTGGCCGGCTAGTATGGCGATCGCCCCAAACAGTCCCAAGGTTTGCCAATCTTGAAAGTCGTTGAAGGGGAGGAGAGAGGAATCGGCCGAGAAATAATTGGCCAGCAATATTGAGAGAAAAGTCATAAACAGCCCAATTTTCCAGCCCTGCCACCAAACGCTTAAAAAAATTGCCAGAAAAAACGGCTTGTCGCCTGCGTCATCCAAAAAGGGTAACAGTAGCAAACTCAGTAATAAGGCAATACCGGGAAGAATTTTCCTGCCCAATTGCGGTTTTTGGACAGTTGTTTCAGCAGTCATGCCAACCCTAACCCAGAAAAAGTATGAATTTAAGTAAACTTTCTTGGAGAAAGATTAAAGATTTATGAGACGCTGGGCTGTATTTCTTATAACCTACGGGATTCCTCCAGGGAATTCCTCTCAAGGGAGAGATTACCCAATTTCCCAGTCTTACCCTGGCCCAAAACGGGGAACAGCCTTTAGAATTATGGGTCGTTGAAAATGCGATCGCCTGGGGAAATTGGCTTGGTTTGTGACGCCGACCCGCCCTAGAGACTAACCCTTACTGTCTTATGAGAGAGTTGCGCCATGAGTCAATCAACCTTTGCCGCCCAACTGCACGCTGCTGCCCCCAGATTGCGGGAGTTAATCGATGGCTTTGGGGGGATTCCCTTGTTGGTCATTGGAGACTTAACCTTGGATGAATTTCTCACGGGCCAGGTAGAGCGGCTATCGCGGGAGGCTCCGGTGTTGATTTTGCGCCATGAATTCACGCGGCAAATTCCAGGGGGCGGGGCCAATGCAGTCTACAATTTGGCGAAGTTGGGCGCGCAGGTGAAAGTGGTTGGCATTATCGGCAAAGATTCCCAAGGCGAGGCCCTAGAAAGGATTTTTCAAGAGGCTGACATTGACACTAGGGGAATTTTTGGCGATCGCCAGCGGCCGACGGTTACCAAAACCCGCATTGCCGGTCATGCACGCCAGTCCGTAACCCAACAGATTGTCCGGGTAGACCGCAAATTCGATGAGCCGCCGGAGTTGGAGTTGCAGCTACAGTTGGCAAACTACATTCGGGAGCAAGTAGCTGGGGTTGAGGCGGTGGTCTGCTCGGATTATGGGGATGGGACATTGAGCGCGCCGGTCATTGAAGCCGCCCTGACCCACCCTCGCACTATTGTCGATACGCAAAAGCAGCTTTTCCGCTACCAGGGCGCGACCATTTTTACCCCCAATCTACCCGAAGCTGAGTTAGCGGTAGGATATGGCATTACAGATCGAGAGAGCTTGCTGCGAGCAGGGGCGGATTTGCTGAAGTTAACCCAAGCCCAGAAGATCTTGATTACGCGGGGCGAGCAGGGCATGAGTTTGTTTGAACAAGAGGAACAATTACAGGTGCTCCACATTCCCGCCTTCAATCGCACCGACGTATTTGACGTGACAGGAGCAGGGGATACGGTAGTGGCGGGACTAACCCTGGGGATGTGTTTGGGCGCGTCGAGCTGGGAAGCGGCAGTGTTAGGCAACTTAGCAGCAAGTTTGGTCGTGCGTCGCTTTGGTACGGCGACAACCACCCCGGAAGAAATGCAGCAGGCCCTCCAGTCTCTTTTGGAAATCGGGGAATTTGACGAGGAGATTTGATTGAACCAGGTAAAGAGCGGTTAATGGCGTCAAAAGAACCAATGGTTCACACAGCCAATAATTGAGTCCTTTCAATGGCTGTTAACTCCCGCCACTGACCGGGTTGCAATTCTTCCAGTTGCAAGAGCCAGGGCAACTGATTTTGTCCGGGTGCCGCTGAGCGAAGGCCGATCGCCACTCGTACCAATCGCAGCGTCGGGTAACCAACTGCTGCGGTCATGCGCCTTACCTGTCGATTGCGCCCCTCGGTAAGGGTAATTTCTAGCCAACAGGTCGGCACGCTTTTGCGAAAGCGAATGGGGGGATCGCGGGGCGGCAGCGCTGGTTCCGTGGCTAATAGTTCCACCCAGGCGGGGCGCGTGTGATAGTCCTTGAGGTCAATTCCTTGCCGCAGACAGTTGAGGGCCGCTTCGTCGGGACAGCGTTCTACCTGTACCCAGTAGATGCGGGGATGGGCAAATTGACGGTCAGCTAAGCGATGCTGGGTGCGCCCGTCATTGGTGAGCAGCAGCAACCCCTCACTGTCAAAATCCAGCCGCCCCACCGGATAAACCCCCGGAACGGGAATGTAGTCCTTGAGGGTTTGGCGCTGGCCAGGTTGAGTGCTATCGGTAAACTGACAGAGAACATTGTAGGGTTTATAAAATAAAATATAGCGATATTCAGGTGAATGACGCCGACGAGGTTTCGGGTAGACCAACTTTTTCAAGCTCGAACAACCATACCACAATCAACAAACCTGCGATCGCGCACCGAACCACAGGCTCCCAGAAGCGATCGCAGGTCAAGCTGAAACCAGAGAGCTTAGAACAAGCCCAAGGTCAGAGACTTATCCAGGGGGAAAGTCGCGCCAATTCCCAGCCAAAGCGTTACCAGGGTTCCCAACAGGAACACCGCAGTTGCCACGGGGCGGCGGAAAGGATTTTGGAACTTGTTAACGTTTTCCAGGAAAGGAACCACCATCAAGCCCAGGGGAATGCCCGCCATGCAAGCAATGCCCAGCAACTTGTTCGGAACCACGCGCAGGATTTGGAAAACCGGATAGAAGTACCATTCCGGCAAAATTTCCAGCGGCGTCGCAAAGGGATCGGCAGGCTCGCCTACGCTCGCCGGATCGAGAACAGCTAGAGCGGTGCAAAGACCAATGGTTCCCAGGATCACCACCGGGAATACATAGAGTAAGTCGTTAGGCCAAGCCGGTTCGCCGTAGTAGTTGTGACCCATGCCTTGGGCAAGCTTGGCGCGGAGTTGGGGATCGCTAAGATCTGGCTTTTTTAAAGTGGACATTGATTTCGTTCTCCTCTGTCGTGGGACTCGGCAGGTCTTATTCTTTTAGCTGTAATGACAATAGCTGGCACTGTTGCCAGTTGTCCCGAATTTACAAGGGGCCAGAAATGCCTTGCTTGCGAATCATCAGGAAGTGCAGCAGCATGAATACCGCAATCAGCCAGGGCAGTACGAAGGTATGCAGGCTGTAGAAGCGAGTCAGGGTTGCTTGAGAGACGCTAGCGCTACCGCGCATCAACTCAACAATTTGAGTTCCTACCACAGGAATCGCAGCCGGAACGCCGGAAACAATTTTGACCGCCCAGTAGCCAATCTGATCCCAAGGCAAAGAATACCCGGTAACCCCGAAGGAAACGGTGATCACGGCAAGCACGACGCCGGTTACCCAGGTTAATTCGCGGGGTTTTTTGAAGCCACCCGTCAAATAAACGCGGAAAACATGCAAAATCATCATCAGCACCATCATGCTGGCAGACCAGCGGTGAATGGAGCGGAGCAGCCAGCCGAAGCTAACGTCATTCATGATGTATTGCACAGACGCAAAAGCCTCCGTTACCGTTGGCTTGTAGTAAAACGTCATGGCAAATCCAGTAGCAAACTGGATCAAGAAGCAAGTCAGGGTGATTCCGCCCAGGCAATAAAAAATATTGACGTGGGGAGGAACGTACTTGCTGGTAATGTCGTCAGCGAGCGCCTGGATTTCCAAGCGTTCGTTGAACCACTGGTATGCTTTGGAGTCAGTGACTTGTTTGGAAAACATGAAACCCTTCAGCGGCGAATGATTATGATGGAAGCTCTTCCGTTCTCTTCCTCCGTTGCTGGCCGTCCTGGCGGAACGAGAAAGTTAATGGGAGTTATCTTAAGATTGCAGCGATGCTCCATCGGAGCGGCTACGCCTACGCACTGCCAAGTCAAGGAAACCTGTTCAGCTCTAGCCTTAGCGGGCGTTGTCTTCTCCTGAATCTAACATAGCTTTGCCGGAAGATGTTAAGGGCTGTAAATAAAAGTCGTCCTGGGGTCGGGTCTTCTGTTTCCAGGATTAGTTTTGGAGCAAAAGCGAATTTCTTGGCTTTGAGGGGTCACAAGCGCGATCGCCATTACGCATCAGACAAGCTTTATTTTTTAATTTAGTTAACAATCAATTAAGAACTTGAGTTGTCAATTTAGGGGTAGGCAGGCGTTCCATGTCGAAACGAGCCATCTGGATGATTATAGGTCGGGGGTTTTGGGTATTGGTATTGCTCGTGGTTACCTGCTGGTGGGGGCCGCCCGCGGCTGCTGCCCATAGCGGCTATGGTGAAGAACAAAAGTTGCTGCTGCAATCGTGGCGTATTGTCAACCAAGCGTATCTCGACGAGACCTTTAACCATCACAACTGGTGGCTGGTGCGCCAGCAACTGCTCAAGCGCTCTCCAGTGAATCGGGAAGAAACCTACGGGGCGATTCGAGAGATGCTCGCCATGCTGGACGATCCGTTTACGCGCTTGCTGGAGCCAAGCCAGTACCGCAGCTTGCAGATTAGCACCGCCGGAGAACTGTCTGGGGTGGGACTGCAAATCAACCTTAATCCGCAAACAGGCTATTTAGAGGTTGTTGCACCCATTCCGGGTTCCCCAGCCGCTGCTGCGGGCATTGGGGCGCGCGATCGCATTTTGGCCATTGATGGGGTGGATACAACCCATTTGAGTTTAGAGGAAGCGGCGCTGAAGCTGCGGGGGATAGCGGGAACCCAAGTATCTGTGAAGATTCAGGCTCTGGGAGCAGATGAAAAGGAATGCCGAGACATTATCTTAAGCAGAGACCGCATAGCCCTGAATTCGGTATACGCCAAACTAGAGGAGCGAGCGGGCGAAACTGACATTGGCTATATGCGGCTGACCCAGTTTAGTGCGACGGCGGCCCAGGAGATGAGCGAGGCGATCGCGCGGCTGCAACGGGAGGGAGCAGACGGATTTGTCCTGGATTTACGCAACAATCCTGGGGGGCTATTGCAGGCAGGCATTGAAGTGGCCCGGCTGTGGCTGGGCAAGGGAACGGTCGTGTATACGGTGAATCGCCAGGGACTCTTTGATAGTTTTGATGCCTATGGCTCGCCGATGACTGCTGCACCTTTGGTGATATTGGTCAATCAGGGAACGGCTAGTGCCAGTGAAATTTTAGCCGGTGCGCTCCAGGACAATGGTCGGGCGGTGGTGGTTGGGGAGCAAACCTTTGGCAAGGGCTTGATTCAGTCTCTATTTGAGCTGTCCGACGGGTCGGGGCTGGCGGTGACCGTGGCGAAATACGAAACCCCGAACCATCACGACATCAACAAGCTGGGGATTACACCGGATTATCTAGTTCCCCTAGATGGCATGGCTTACCTGGAAATTGGCAGCGATCGCGACGAGCAGTACCAACAGGCGGTGCAGTTGCTCACAGACAATCTCGTCCTAGCGGAAGCAGGAGAAAATTAGCACAAAACTATTCTTTTTGAGGTTTAATCACCCATAATGACTGAGTAGGCAAGACGTAGCAGTTCTATTTCCCCAGAGGGCAGACGACGGGCTATGGCGATTAACTTGCTGTCTTGGGCTGCCAGCAATTCGTGGGGCGCATTCGTCGTCCGCAAGCGACCCAAAAACACGGTGAGCTTCATCCCTGCCTCTTGCACCTAAGCGGCAAAATTTCCGTGAATGATCAGCAAATCAGGGGTCAAACCCAATTTAGCCTCAGCTTCTTCCATTAAGGCGGAAGGGCATTCCATCGTCTCATCGCTTTCGGTTTCGATGACTTGGGCGGCAGGGGAAAGGCGCTCAAAGTGGCAAATACTCCCATTGAGACGCAAAAATAGCGTCCGTCCACTGGAAGGATGTTTGTGATAAATAACTAAACGATCGGGTTCACTCAGTCGCATATCTCAAGTTGGGCAGATTGTCGACTCTTCCAGCACAATCTGCCAAAAATGCTAACCAGTGCGAGAAAAGCAGCGGGGGACGGACTCTTTCGCTATTTTGGGTCGGCAACCGTCACAACGGCTTCAATTTGGGCGGTTTGATTCTCGGCGTCCAGGCGAGTAATAGCCCAACGGAGGGGTTCGCCGCGCTTTTGCAATTCAGCGACGATTTCCTGCTGGAGCTGGAGGGGGTTGTCTTGGAGGTTGATTTCAGCAGTAATAAAGTGGGTTGTCATGGATTTCAAGGGCAAAATTCACAAAATTTATGGGCAGATAATCAGCCCAGCCAATATTATCTCTTATTTCGTCTGACCGAATTGGCGATCGTAAACTAGGTCTTCTTTGCCCGCTTCAATCACCAAATCGGAACGGGGATAGGAAACGCACAATAAAGCAAAGCCTTCCTGCTGTAATTGGGGAGATATTCCCATACCATTGCTCTGATCGACCGTACCAGTAACGAGTTGAGCAGCGCAGGTGGTACAAACCCCGGCATTGCAGGAATTGGGCAAATCGATCCCGGCAGCTTCAGCAGCCTGCAATACGGTTTGCTCGTCTGTAACCGAGAATTTATAAATATTTCCTTGATGGCGAACTTCTGCGGAATAGGTCTGGGACATAGGACAAGGCAACTCAATGATGGGAGTTTGCAGTGGTTTGAGGGTTCAAGTCCCTTATTGTAGGCTGCTTCGGTAAACCTGGCCCTCAAGACAGAAATTTTGTTAAGAAAGGTCGCTGACTTTAAAGCTTGATTGCAAGATTTCCCCCACTCCTGACCCTTGCCAAAGCGGAATGATACCTTAAAGCAATCTTGTGTTTTTTAATACACTATTGGATTTTTATTCCTCAATAACTAAGCTCATGTACCACAAAAACGCTAAAAAAGACTTGTTAGGCGCTGCGGCTACGGCTGCCTTGGGCGCTGGCGTAGTTACCTCCTTTGCGGTTACCCAAGGCCAGCATCCCTTGATCGCCGTTGCCGTCACGGGAATTGCCACAATTTTTGCCATTCTTTGCCACCAGTTCGATCTGCCCTAGCTAGCCCCTCAATTTGAGGAGGTTCAACCGATTCTGCGGGGAAGGAACGCGACCTTTCCCGTTTTTATTCGATGGTTTCCGCTTCCTTTAAAAGTTGGGAAAATCAACCCCAACAATTTTGCGATCGCGATCGACAATGATGATCACATCGTCGGTAATTTTCTCAAATTCCAGGGTAACCAGGGCTAAATCGACTCGATTGAGGTCGGAACCAGTTCTCACCGTTATTCCCAGCTGGCGCTGGAGCGGCCCGGTGCGGGCGAGGAGTTCTTGCCACTTCCTTTCTACTTGCTGGGGAAACAGCTCGGTCTTGAGCTTTGGGTGCAAATAGCTTCTGGCTCTGGCGAAGTTGTTGGCGGCTAGGGCTGCGACGAAGTTTGCCGCGACTTGCTCGACGGTTTCGACGCGGGGAAGGTCAATCCCAATAATTTGCTGTTGCTTATTGAAACTGATAATGATTCTGTCAGTGGTATTGGCAAACTTAACAGCCACGATCGCTAAATCGGCATTGATCGTGTCAATGACCTCGGTATCTACAATTTCAACGACTTTTCCAGTTTCAGCGGTTAATTCCTGCCAGATTTCCGCCATTGCTTCTGGCGTCCACTGCGATCGCAGCTCAGGATGGAGATTGCTGAGGACTTGTGGGTAATTTTCGGCGGCGAGGGATTCTACCACCGCGCGGGCTTTGGGGGCCAGGTTGGCAGCGGAACCCACGGCGGCTCCTGGGATGGATTGGGCCAGGACTTGGGGGTGTTGGTAGCGATCGCCAAACCAGTCTCCTGCCAGAACGGAGAAAACCGACAGGGTTACCAGAAAATAGCGACAATTGCGACGAAGACGGCAGTTCATCTTGTTGAATTATTATTTGTGACTTGTAAGGATTTAGGCTCAACGGCCTCAAGGTTAAGGTCTGCCTCGCGGCGGTTTCTGTTCCAGGGGCGAAGCCAACCCGGTTTGAGCCTTGATAAGATGGAACCGGCTCCTAGTCAAGCGATGGTTCTAAATTGGGGCGAATGGCGGGGAGATTCAGGAAAGTCGCGATCGCCTATTGAGAAACCAAGGATATGTCGATTGTATTAGTGGAAAATCTCAGCAAAATTTACCCCGTTGCCCTTAAAAATCCGGGTTGGACGAGGGACGCTAGCCCATATTTTTCGCCGTACCTATCGGGAAATTAAGGCAGTTCAATCGGTTTCCTTCGCAATTGCGCCGGGAGAAGTGGTCGGCTTCCTCGGCCCCAATGGCGCAGGCAAAACCACCACCCTGAAAATGCTCACCGGACTGATCCATCCCTCCAGCGGTCGCGTGCAGGTAGCAGGGCATATTCCCTTTCGACGCCAGCCCCAGTTTTTACAGAAAATTAGCCTGTTGATGGGGCAAAAGCAGCAACTATTGTGGGATTTGCCGGCCCTGGATTCCCTGCGGGTTAATGGGGCAGTCTATCAGCTCTCGGAGCGGGTTTTTCAGCAAAGGCTGGAAGAATTAAGTAGCATGCTCTCTTTGCAGCAAAAGTTAACCCAGCCTGTCCGCAAACTGTCCTTGGGGGAACGCATGAAGGCAGAACTGCTGGCAGCCCTGCTCCATCATCCCCAAGTCTTGTTTTTGGACGAACCGACCCTGGGCCTGGATGTTAACGCTCAGGTTGCCGTTCGCGAATTTCTCAAGGAATACAATCGGCGCTACGGAGCTACTATTTTGCTGACCAGTCACTACATGGCTGATATTACAGCCCTTTGCGATCGCGTGATGGTGATTCACCAGGGACAGTTAATTTATGATGGCGAACTAGAGAAATTATTGCAGCGCTATGCCCCCTGCCGCCAGGTCAAAGTGGAGCTGAGGGAGCCGTTGCCCCAGGAAACGTTACGGGTTTATGGAGAGGTCGAGGCAATTGACGGGCAGGAGGTGCGATTTCTCATTCCCAGGGAAAATTTAACGGGGGCAGTTTCTCGCATCCTGTCAGAGCTGAGCGTACAGGATTTAAGCGTTAACGAACCCCCCATTGAAGATATTATTGGACGCTTATTTTTGACGGGCATCGCTTAAGGCAGTGAAATGGGCTGAGCGGCCCGAGAGATCTCAGGAAAATCTAAACAGCGATTGACTCAGCAACCACAGCAATTGCAGCTCTCCCGGCGATCGCGTCTCTGGCCATTGACCGGGCTGGCAGTAGAGCATTTCGATCAATCGCCGCTGCTCCCCTAACCCTAGGCTGGTAAATTCCAGCTCTAAGTTAATCCCATTGGCGATCGCCCTGATTGTCTTGACTTGAGCGGTGACAGTTAAACTTTCTGCGGTAAACGAAAGTTCCAGGCATTCTCCTGGCTTAAATTCTGATGTCATCAAAGTGTCTCGGAGTGCAACTTTGGCTCCCCCTTCGGAAACTTGCACCGTTTGAGCGCGATAACGGTGGCGATCGCCCTTGGAGAGTTGGATAAGGTCTTGGCGATTAAACCATTCATCTTGGTCGGTATTGGGGGCATCACAAAAAGCCTGTAGCGCCACTGAAATGACAAACAAGTTATAAATCCCCCATATTAGGGACAAATAACCAAAACTACCACTCATAATCAGATTGAGATTGACCAGAACGCTAATCAGAGTGGTTACTAGGGCAATGGTTGTGGGCAAAGCCAGCCAAAAATTAAACTTGAACTGGTTTCTAACAGTCCCTTTTGGGGTAACCTTAAATCCCCTCGAAAAGGGAAAAATTAGGGCATGGACAAGGGTAAAAACCAGATAAAAGCAAGGAATCAAAATATAGATATCAGTAATGATAGCAGAGCGAGAGCGGCGGTTTAGCCAACTGAAAACGCTGATCTGTAGCCAGTAGAAAGGGAAAAAGATATAAGCTACTTCTGCTACGGTTGCCTCCATAGAAACAATCCGAAAAAAAATGTGTAGCAAAGGCATTAGCAGAAAAACTAAGCGAGGAATATTATTAAACCAGCTCAGAAAACTTTCTAAATAACAGAGACGCTGCTGCATATTTAATCCAGGAATTGTTAAAGGATTAGCCTCAATAAACAACCCCTGTAAGGTTCCCCGCGCCCAACGCATCCGCTGAGAAATATAGGCAGAAATACTTTCTGCTGCCAGACCAGCGCTTAACTTCTCATTCAAATAAACAGCCTCATAACCCTGGGCGGCGAGACGAACGCCTGTGAAGTAGTCCTCACAGATAGATTCCGTAACAAATCCCCCCAGTGCTTGCAGAACACTGCGCCTGATCAAAAACGAGGTTCCAGCGCAGATTAATCCCCTAGAAGCATCTTTATAGGGTTGAACATAGCGATAGAAAAATTCTTCTTCCGCTGGCACGCCCTGGGCTAACCCCAGATTTTTGGCAATAATATCACGGTTATAGAACGACTGTGGTGTTTGCACCAAAGCAACTTTTTCCCGCTGAAAAAAACCAACCGTCCGCTCTAAAAAATTAGAAGTTGGCACAAAATCCGCATCAAAAACAGCAATTAGGTCACCCTTGGTTTTAGAAAGAGCATGGTTTAAATTCCCCGACTTGGCATGGCGGTTATCCGGGCGAGTCAGGTAATGACAGCCCAATTTCTGAGCAAGTTCAGCGATTTCTGGACGGCAAGTATCGTCAAGTAAGTAAATTTCTTTGTTCCCATAATCTACCGCCTGACAGCCAATTACAGTTCGGCGCAAAATAAAATCAGGCTCATTATAAGTGGGGATTAAAATATCCACATTAGGTGTATAAAGCCCCGCTTTAACCCAAGCACTCAGCGCATCTGCTTCTTGCCGTCGATCTTTAGAATTAATCGCTAAATACAGTTGAATAATATTTGTGAAAATCAGTAACATCTCTACGGCATATAGAACCAAACTAACCGTGCCGTCCCGAAAACTAGCAAGATTAAGGGTAAATAGCGATCGCCACAGGACGTAGCGGAGGGCGAGCGCCAGTAATATGCCAATAATGACTCCTCGCGACCAGGTTTGCGGTTGTGGAGATATCCCCATGACCCCTTGCACGATCAGCCATAAAATGAGCGTCGGGAAAAATAGCAAGAGCGGCTGGGAAAAATAGGGAACCTTCAGCCAGAATCCCAGGCTTTGCCCCAAAGCTCGCAGTATTTCCTGACTCTCTCTCCCCCACCAGACGATGGCGATCGCTGCCAACAGTCCGCCAGTAACCAGCATCCCAGCCCAAAAACGATAGCGCAGCCAGGCTGGATACCAGGCGTTCCGTTGTTTCGTTTCCGATGTCGACGATTGGAGCATAGGGGTTATTTAGCACGCATAGTACGAATTCCCATCAGCATGAGTACTCTTCCGGGCAGACAGCTTAATTGCATCTTCATCGCGTTTTATAGTTTATCCGAGATTAATAATTTAAAATCCAGTGATTTCTCTAAGATGCTAAATTTGCGGGGATGAAGCTTGTATTTAGTGACAAGCAAGGCTTCGTCAAGGAACGTCTTGGCGATCGCCCCGGCCAGCAATCAAATTTTCTGAACAGCCGCCAGGAACAAGCAGTTAGCGCTAACCTCAGAAAAATCGGCAAGTAACCCTGAATTTTGTCAGTAGGCTGAAGTTCTGCAATTCTGAAGGGTTTTGTTAGAGTTGACTTCCTGCCAGCAGATCGGGAAAATATTCTGGTATTGTTTTAAAAAGCGCAAAAGTAATCCCATATTTGCGTATCTCGTACCTGGAGACGGTTTGAGTGAAGATAGCAAGGAGGAACTGAAGGCTTTGGTTCGGCGATCGGTACCAGAGTCGAGCCTGTAACCGTTGGACAGTTCCAAAACTAATCGTTATCCGCAAGCTCAACAGCACCCGCGCAACGAAGCGTTCGGAATTTCTCACGTGACCCATCACTTTGCTTGAGGCAGTTGTTTCATCCCACGGGTGGAAGCGACTCCCTGCTCATGCTGTCAATCCGCCGAGAGAGAAAGATGGTGATGCTTGAGCGATTTCCCAATTTTCTAGGAGACATTTCATGAAGCGCTTGTTATTCCTTGTCGCTCCCCTGGCGATTACGACCTCTACTTTTTTAGTTGCCTGTGGCGGCACTACCGAAACCACTGAACCCCCCGCTCCTGGTGCGGAACAAACGGCTCCTGAGGGCCAAGCCGTTCCTGAAGGTGAAATCGTTCCTGAAGGTGAAGCTGCTCCTGAAGGTGAAGCCGCTCCTGAAGGAACTAGCACTCCCTAAGCCCCCTAAACTTTTTTGTTTGAATATGAGGCTGGATACTAGACGATCCAGCCTCTATTTTGTGCAAATCCAAGCATCCCCGAATCAACAGACCTACGCCCCATCTCTGGCTTGTTGCGTATCGAGAACCAGCAATAATCCACTTTCTTTCCCCGACGGGACACGAATTAGCTGCGTACTTCAAACTGGTTTCATGGTTCAAATCAATCAAGATTCAATTTTAATTAAATATCAATACAGTTGACACGTCTTTTGAAAAAAGATACGATACGTGGTCAATGCAATTGCCGCCAATAGCCTCGGGTTCAGTGTAGTTTTCAAGAAAGGAGATTGGGCGTAACTTAAATCTCTGTCATTGCTGTTGTTTAGTTTTGCCGAAAATTATGCCTGCTTTTTTGACTCCTCGCCGATTT
>JAAUTE010000315.1 GCA_012031815.1 Chloroflexaceae bacterium | reverse complement strand
TGACGTAATCTTCACCTGGTCGCATGGCTTTAATAATGCCACTCGATACTGCTTCCTGACCGTTGTAGAGGTGAACAAAGCCAAACATGCGCCCTCTATAATACATTTCGGCACACTTGTCCTCAAAGAAACGGCCTAACACCATGTCCTCGTACAGGAGCCGACCTTCTTGGGGGGTAATTTTGACGGTTGTGCGATCGAATTTAGGTAACGTGCGTTCAGAAACCATAGAGACTGTAATTTTTGACGACACTGAGGAACTAATGGTTGAATAATAAACGATGCAACCGTCTTCTCCTCTTAAAACCAGAGGCAACTCGGCGGCAATAGTTCTTAAAATTATCTAACTAATTTTCAGTATTTAAGAACTTTGCAGGTAGAATTGAGGCAAGATATTTTGGCTCCTTGCAGGCCGCCACTAGGGTTCGGCAAATTCCCAACTTTAAATTGCGCGATCGCAAGACTAGCTAAGATTGCCTCTTCTAACGAGCATTTCGTCTCCACCGCGTTTACCCATCTCAGAGTCTGCCCTAGGGAGGCCAGTTGTGCGAATTCCTCTCGACTATTACAAAATCTTAGTCGTGCCCGTTGAGGCTTCTGCCGAGCAGCTAGAGCGAGCTTATCACGACCGCATTCAACAATTGCCTCGCGGCGACTATGGCGAGGTGACGTTGTCTGCACGCCAGCAATTGCTTGAGGATGCCTACCAGGTACTTGTGGATAGCGAGCGGCGCAAGGAGTACAATGCCAAGTTTTTCGAGGTGTCGGAGGAGGCGAGCAAGCCAGCCCTAGAACTGCCCCCTACGGGTGGCAAATTTGCCAGCAAAAGCATTATCGACCGGGGTGCGCCCTGGATTGAAATTTCTCAAGACCAGCTTGGCGGTGCTTTGGTCATTCTTCAAGAGCTAGGGGAGTACGAGCTGGTGCTGCGGATTGGACAGCCTTACCTCAATCGGCTGCAAGCCAGCACGCCAACGGCAGCCGGGGCCCCGCCCGCCAGCAAGCTCGGCGAGACGTGGTTTTGTCATTGGGTTTAGCCTGTTTGGAGTTGAGTCGGGAACGGTGGCAGCAGGGAGAATACGAGCGCGCTGCCGCCGCTGGACAAATGGGATTGGATTTGTTGGAGCGGGAAGCGCCCCAGTCGCAGCTCCGAGCAGAAATTGCCGCCGATCTCTACAAACTACGTCCCTATCGAGTGTTAGAGCTGGTGGCTCTGGGACAAAACCGCACCCTAGAGCGCGCAAGGGCCTCCAGCTTTTGCGGGAGATGTTGGAGGAGCGAAAAGGCATTGACGGGACGGGGGACGACCGCTCTGGCCTAAGCATTGATGATTTTCTGCGGTTCATTCAGCAAATTCGCACTCATTTAACCGTTAAGGAGCAGGAAGACCTGTTTGAAGCGGAAGCCCAGCGCCCCTCCGCCGTTGCCAGTTATCTGGCCGTCTATGCTCTCATTGCCAGAGGATTTCGCGATCGCAACCCTAATTTAGTGGTTCGCGCCCAGTCCCTTTTGCAGCGTTTGGGACGGCGGCAGGACGTGTCCATTGAGCAAGGAATTTGTGCCCTGCTGCTGGGTCAGACGGAAGCGGCGCACCGTGCCTTGCAGCAGAGCCGGGAGCAGGAAACCCTTACCTTTATTCGCGAGCATTCTCAAGGTTCTCCCGATTGGTTGCCGGGACTGTGCCTTTATACGGAACGCTGGCTGCAAACGGAAGTTTTCGCCCATTTTCGCGATCTGGCGGGTAAAACAGCCTCTCTATCTGCGTATTTTGCCGATGAGAGCCTGCAATATAGCTTGGAGGAGCTGGCCGCCAGGGAGCAACAGCAGGAATCAATGCCTGCCGTGGTGGGCATGGGAGCGGCAACGGTACGACAGTTGGGAAGACAAGGAAGCAGAAGCCAACTGCGCTACGGCCAGTCGGTGGCTTCCCAAGTCGCTGGTTACGATCGTCCCCGACTGGTGGCCCTCGCTGGCGGTACGGCAACCCAGACCCATCCGGCTTCTCACCGTGAATCGCCTGTTGTTTCTCCAACAGAAAGAGGGAGCCAGGGCCAGCCTGGCAGCTTGAGCGAATCCAGAATTTTAGCCCCCGGAGAACCCCAAACTCTGCCGACGGTTCGCGAGCGGCGATCGCCGGAGGGACGCTTAGACGCCAAAAAATCGGAGGCTCGTTCCCGACGCCGGTTATGGTTGGGATTGGTCGGCGTTTTGAGCGTTGGGGTAGTTGGCTCCTTTGCCTACAGGGTTTGGCGGCCCCAGCCCCAGCTGGAGATTAGTTTAAATGAGTCGGTGATCGCGATTCCCGTTTTGGAGGAGGAATTACCCAGGGCGACTGGCTTGCAAATGACCCAAGCCCAAGCCCAATCTGTAATTTCGGCGTGGCTTGGAGCCAAACAAAAAGCATTGGGAGAAACCTACCAGACTGAAGCTCTACAGGCCGTGCTTGCGCCGTCGCTGCTGCCTCAATGGCAGGAGCAGGCACTGTCCTTGAAGGGCAGCAATGCTTATCGGAAATTTCAGCATCAAGTCGATATCCGCGCTGTTAATCTAGACGCCCGGCGATCGCAGGCGGTGGTGGAAGCAGCGGTGCAAGAAAGCGCCAAGCATTATCAAGGGGGCGAGCTGGCTCCCGGTCAGTCCTATGACGAGACGCTCCTGGTGCGCTATCAACTGGTGTTTCAAGACCGGGGATGGCTAATTCAGTCGATTCAGGTCGTGCGCTCCCTCTAGAGCTGAGCAGGGCATCTTTACCGCTTTGAGCGAGCCTCCTCCTCAAATTTTTCCGCCTGGTCTGAGAGATTTTTGTTGGGGTTTTCCACGTCCTTGTCAGGGAAGAGGCCGAGGAAAAACTGGTTGATCTGGGTGCGGGTTTTCAGGCTGGCCGCGTCCAGGGGCGCAGGTAGCAGGCGATCGCCAGGGTGATAAACAGAAACGCCGCCGCGATCGCGATTGTCCAGAGGGTTGTGTTGCGCATAACGTTGTCAAGGGTCAGGCAATAAATTTAAGTCAATTTTTTAAAATTGCCCAGCAGCAGGCTTCTGGTTTGAATCTAGCAAAAATTGCCGGTAGCGATCGCGCTTTCCGCCCAGCCTGCCAGGAGCGACTGAAATCCCAAACATTACTCCGTTACTCCCAGGGGCGGGCGTTGCTGCCTCCAGGGTCGAGCCAGTTCGATTTGGGCAGCCAGGGAGAGAAGGAGGGCTTCTCCAGCGGGAGGGCCCGCAAACTGAATCCCGATGGGCAATCCCTGAGCATCAAAGCCGCAGGGCAGGGAGATTCCTGGCTGGCCCGTGGCATTAAAGGGCGGACAAGGCGCTACCCAACCAATAATCTTCTCCTGTAAAGCCGGCGGGTCAAGGGATTGCCACTGACCGATGCGGGGCGGTTCGTGGAGATAGGTGGGCAGCATCAGCACGTCGTATTGCTCAAAGAAAGCGACAATTTTTCGAGAAATAACCTGTATTTCGGTTACTGCCTGTAAATATTTGCCGGCTGCTCCCGCTTGTTCAGCCAGCCAATTATTAAAAGGAGAAACCAGGGCCGCAGGTAATCCCGCCGCACCTGCACCGGCCTGCCAGAGGGTGAGAAATGGCTCTAGCAAGCCTGTGAAGTCTGGACAAGCTATTTCGACTTGATGGCCCAGGGACTCCAGCAATTGGGCCATTTGCTCAAGTTGAGACTGATAAGGGGCGATCGCCACCCCAAAGGGAGGAACGACGGGGCTGACGGCAATGCGTAAAATAGGAGGATTTTGCCGGGCAGCGGTTAAAAAAGAGGGGTTTGGGTCGGGCAGCCAATAGGGGTCGCCCGGCAGATAGCCAGAGAGAACATCGAGCAGGGCGGCGGCATCGGCAACGGTACGGGACAGAACGCCGTGGGTGGCAATGCCGCTTTGATAGTCTCCTGCGGGCGCGTTGGAGATGCGGCCCCGCGATTGGTTTGAGTCCGACAATGCCGCAACAGGCCGCCGGGCCGCGAATCGATCCCCCGCCGTCGGAACCGTGGGCAACGGGACACAACCCGGC
>JAAUTE010000314.1 GCA_012031815.1 Chloroflexaceae bacterium | reverse complement strand
ACTTGTTTTTAACGTGGTGTTGTGTTTAGAACAGTAGGCTGCGGTTCTGCTCCCCAAACCACTGGACCTAACCCGAACGCCACCCCTGTTGCCACTCGCTCACCTTCTCTCTCCGATGGGCGCTACCCCGTTCAGCAAGTAACTTACGATGATGCTACGGGAGAGTATAGCCTGATGTTGCTGAACACCCCTCCTGGAACCCGGCCCGTGCTGCAAACCGCCGAACTGCAACTGGCTCGCCTAAGCGACGAGCAACTGGCCGCTGGCGAAAAACCTTACTTAGCGGTTAATCAAAACGGTTATGCTCTGTATTTGTCCGAGGATTTTCCCATTGAGTACGTTCACGCCGTCACCGACACCCGCGTCAATCCCCAAACCGGCCAGGCGGAAACGGTGATTGTGGAGCGGCGATCGAGCTTTTGGACGCCTTTTGCGGGAGCTTTAGCGGGTCAAGCTCTGGGAAGCCTCCTCTTCACCCCTCGCTACTATTTTCCACCTCCTTACCAGCCGGGAGTTTCCCTGAGGGGCTATGGCGGTTACGGACAGACCTATCAGCAGGCGGCCAGCAGCTATCAAAGTCGCCACAATAGTCCCCCGCCTGCGGTCAGAAATCGTCAAACTCTGCGAACCACGGGCCGGTTGCGCCGATCGCCCACCTCGACGACCACCACCACCCGCCGCACCTCTCCCGATCGCCCCACCGGATCGGGATTTGGCAGCAACACCCTGCGTTCTTCGGGTAAATCGGGGACAGCGCGCAGTAAAAACCCTGGTTTTGGCTCTCGCTCCCTCCTCGCGCCGCAGTTTCAGTCGTTCCGGACGCCGCCGCTAAATCCTGGTTGTGGATTAAAGGCGATCGCCTCTAGGGCGGGGAAAGAAAGCCGAAGCCGTGCCAGTCTTTGGCTTTCTTCTCCGTTAAAGACTAAATTAAATTGGCAGCAAAACATTAAAACGAATAAAAAATACTCAGGGATAAATGCAAGTTGATAAGAATCCTAAAACTGATGCTAACTTTGTAGATAAGCAACTGTGTGGCTAACGAATTCCTTGAGATTAATTACAAAAGGACTCCAGCAACCTTGAATTGGCAAAGCATCTTTCCCTTTGAACTGGACGAATTTCAAAAACAGGCGATTGGGGCCCTGGAAGTCGGCAAATCGGTGGTCGTTTGTGCGCCCACTGGCTCTGGGAAGACGCTGATCGGGGAATATGCCATCTATCGCGCCCTCAAAAACGGCAAGCGGGTTTTCTACACCACACCCTTGAAAGCCCTCTCCAACCAAAAATATCGAGATTTTCACGAGAAATTTGCCCTTAAAAACTTGGGCAGCGTCGGCTTGATCACAGGCGATATTTTGATTAATCCCGGAGCGTCGGTGGTAGTCATGACCACAGAAATCTTCCGCAACATGCTCTACGAAACCCCCATCGGCCAGGTGGGAACCTCCGTGGAAGAGGTGGAAACCGTTGTCCTTGATGAATGTCACTACATCAGCGATCGCGGGCGAGGAACGGTGTGGGAAGAGTCGATCATCTACTGTCCCCCCAGCATTCAACTGGTGGCCCTCTCTGCAACCATTGGCAATCCCGACGAGCTGACCGAGTGGATCAACCAAGTCCGCACCCGCAGCAGTCGCAGCGGCCAGAAAATCTCTCTGTGCGAACTGGTCAACTCCCACACCCGTCCCGTCCCGCTGCGCTATTACTTCAGTACTATTACTGGACTCTGGCCCCTCCTCAGCGACAGCCAAAGCCAGCTCAATCCCCAGCTCAAACCCAAACGCCAGCGCCGCGATCGCCGTCGGGTGCAGCGGGAAGATTGTCCGGCCATTCCCCAGGTGTTGCGCCAACTGCACCAGCAGGATTTACTGCCCGCGATTTATATCATCTTCAGCCGTCGCGGCTGCGATCGCGCGGTGAGCGAGCTGCGATCCTTTACCCTGGTCAACCCCAGCGAGGCAGCGCAAATTCAACTGCGGCTGCTGCATTTTTTCTTTGCCGACAACGAACCCCTACAGCAACAAGCCCTAGATTACTTTGCCCAGGAAAATCCTGCGTTGCAGCGACCATTGCTAGGTTTTCTGGCGGACAATCCCGATAGCCCCCGGCAGCTTTTGGAACTTTTGGCAGAAAATCCGGCAGCAGACAGTCAACTGTGGCAATTCCTGGCAGCAGCTTCCGAGGTCGTCCGGGCCGAACAACTGGAACCCTTGCGCCGGGGCATTGCCTCCCACCATGCGGGCCTGCTGCCGGCCTGGAAAGAGCTGGTGGAGCAACTGTTCGAGCAAGGTCTGGTCAAAGTCGTCTTCGCGACCGCAACCCTGGCTGCTGGCATCAATATGCCCGCCCGAACCACCGTTATTTCCTCCCTCTCCCGCCGCACCGACGAAGGGCACACCATGCTCACCCCCTCGGAATTCCTGCAAATCGCGGGCCGGGCCGGGCGTCGCGGCATGGATACCCTGGGTCACGTGGTTACCGTACAAACCCTGTTTGAAGGAGCCAAAGAAGCGGCCTATCTAGCCACCGCTAGCCCAGAACCCCTGAGAAGCTGGTTTGCTCCCTCCTACGGCATGGTTCTCAATCTCCTGCAAAAACACACCATTGAAGAAGTTAAAGACCTCCTGGAGCGTAGTTTTGCCGAATATCTCTCCCGACGCCGCCTCGCCCCCGAACAAACCGCGATCGCCGAACTGACCAGAGAGCTGACCAGACTGGACATCGAATTGGCCCCGCTGCCGGAAGCTCACTTTGTCACCTACCGCAAATACCAGGAACGCCGCCAGGAAGAACAGCGACTGCTAGATATTCTGCGCCAACAGGGCGAACAAACCCTGCGAGAAACCACGGCGGTCATTTTGGAGCAAATTCAGCCAGGAGCCGTCATTTTCCTCAAAGGCAAATATATCCCTGTCAAAATCCCCCTGACGGCCCTTTACGTTGCCGCATTAACCGACGGCCCCCTCCCCCACCTGCTCTGCCTGGGAGCTGATAACCACTGGTACGTAGCCACCTTCAGCGACATTATTGCGATCGCGGGCCAGCTCCCCAGCGCCGCCCTTCAAACCCTCACCGTTCCTGACATCAAATCTACCCGCTTCGGCAAACGCAAGGAAGGCGACAGCCACACCACCCAAATCGCCGCCCAACTGGAAACCATCGTCTTTCCCACCCCGCCAGAGGTTGCCGCCCAAGAACAGCGTCTGGTCGCCGTCGAAGCCCAACTCCAGAGCCATCCCCTCAGCCAACAGCCCAACTCGGAGTACTGGCTAGAGCGTCACGAACGCCGCCTTGACCTGCGCAACCGCCTCCACAAAAGCCAGTCTAAGTTCCAGCAACATCAGTCGCGCCGTTCCTACTATTGGGAAGAATTTTTGAATCTTGTGGAAGTTCTCCGTTATTTTGGTGCATTGGAGGGCTATACCCCAACTTCCTTGGGTCAAGCTGCCGCTGCCATTCGGGGAGAAAATGAACTCTGGCTTGGCCTGGCCCTCACCTCTGGGGAACTGGAAAACCTCGCGCCTCAGCAACTGGCGGCGGTATTATGCGCGCTGATTACCGAAACCCCCCGTCCCGATACCTGGGTAGAGCCAACCCCGTCTCTGGCCGTCTTGCAAGCCCTGGGCTTTCACAAACCCGAATCCGCCCCTCCAGACGCCACTTCCCTCTGGGAACTACGGCGACAGCTTAATCAAGCCCAAAATCACTACGATGTGGCTTTACCCGTCTGGTTAGAGCGCGATCTCATCGGCTTAGTGGAGCGCTGGGCCCTGGGAGTCGACTGGAGCGAATTGTGCGAAGTCACCAGTTTAGATGAAGGGGACATTGTTCGCATGTTGCGCCGCACCGTGGATCTCCTCTGGCAAATTCCCCAAGTCCCTACCCTTTCTTCCACCCCTGGTTAACAACGCCAGAGAAGCGATCGCCCAATTAAAGCGCTTCCCGGTCTAAGCAATCGCCATCACGCAAAAAAGAGGCCACAGTGGCCCCTTTCAAATCAACCAGCGGCTTAGAGCAACCCCGTGTTTTGTCCCTGTC
>JAAUTE010000313.1 GCA_012031815.1 Chloroflexaceae bacterium | reverse complement strand
AGCGGCAATCTTAGCCTTAGGGCGGGGGGTCGGAAACACAACCATTGGAGCTAAAGAAGCCAAAACTGACCAGGCCCAGGCAAAGAGCGCTAATCAAACGCATTTTCTGCAATCTTGGCCAAATCATGTCGTTAATGCTCGTGCCCTTCACGGAGGCGATCGCGAAGGTCGTCGAGAAAGGCTGTGCTGTTCACGGGCGATCGCGGTAGGGGTAAATCCAGGTTGGGCCAGCTCGACAAGTCGTTGCAAGGACAGGATAAAGACTGCATGCCAACGCCAAAGAGGGGAACGGGCATGGAACAGCGGGCACAGTCGCTAATTTCCCAGGCATCCGTTAATAGCTCGGCAATGGTTTGCTCCATGCCTTCTAGATAGCAGTCGCCGTTGCTAGGGTCGCGCAGCCGCTGCCAGCATTGCTCAAAGTCCGCCGAATAGCGATCGCCACTGACAACGGGCTGGGGTTGAACTACTTCTTGTCCGTTACGCAAATAGGCTGGTTTACCTAATTGAAACCAGTATGCTAAATATCGTTTAACCTGTTCTGCCGAGGCCATAGCCAATCTCTTTGGGAATGCTGCTGTCGTCCCCCTATGCTAAACGCTTTTAGACCGAAGCTGGGGGAGAACGGCTCGCTTCGCGATCGCCATTGGCGGGGAAACTTGCTCCGGGGCACAGGCGCGATAGAATTATGAACAGATTAGTTAGAAAAGTTTACAAACTGCCGTCGCTCCGTGGAAACCTTAAAGTCCTCTCCGTTTCAGTTTGATGCCATTGATGCGGCCCTGTCCGATCTGAAAGCGGGCCGTCTGATCATTGTTGTGGATGACGAAAGCCGCGAAAATGAAGGCGATTTGATTTGTGCGGCCGAGTTTACCACCCCGGCGCTCATCAATTTCATGGCCGTGGAAGCACGGGGCTTAATCTGTCTGGCCATGACTGGCGATCGCCTGGATGCCTTGGATTTGCCCTTAATGGTCAGTCAGAGCCAGGATAGCAACCAAACCGCTTTTACCGTGAGCATTGATGCGGCTCCCCACTGGGGCGTAACGACGGGCATTTCCGCTGAAGATCGAGCGCGTACCATTCAGGTGACCATCAATCCCACCACGCGATCGCAGGATTTACGGCGTCCGGGCCATATTTTTCCCATTCGGGCCAAAGAAGGGGGCGTCCTCAAACGAGCGGGCCACACGGAAGCGGCGGTGGATTTGGCGAGATTAGCGGGATTGCAGCCGGCTGGGGTAATTTGCGAGATCCAAAACCCCGATGGCACCATGGCCCGTCTCCCCCAATTGGCGGAGTACGCCCGCAAGCATAGCTTGAAACTGATTAGCATTGCCGATTTAATTAGTTACCGCTTACAACACGACCGCTTTGTATATCGAGAAACTGTGTCCCAACTGCCGACCCAGTTTGGCAATTTTCAAATCTACGCCTACCGCAATGGCCTTGATGGAACGGAGCATGTGGCGATTATCAAAGGAACCCCGGAGGAATTTCAAAACGATGCGGTAATGGTGCGAATGCACTCGGAATGCTTGACCGGAGACGCCCTCGGTTCCCTGCGCTGCGACTGTCGGATGCAGTTGCAAGCAGCCCTGAAGATGATTGAATCCGCCGGGCGGGGCGTGGTGGTTTACTTGCGCCAAGAAGGTCGGGGCATCGGGCTGGTAAATAAACTGCGGGCCTATTCCTTGCAAGATTTGGGGCTGGACACGGTGGAAGCCAATGAGCGCCTGGGGTTTCCGGCGGATTTGCGGGATTACGGCATGGGGGCCCAGATTTTGAACGATTTAGGTGTCAAAAAAATCCGCCTGATCACCAACAATCCCCGTAAAATTGCTGGTTTGAAAGGATATGGTCTAGAAGTCGTCGATCGCGTGCCGCTGCTGATTGAGGCCAATGATTACAACTCAACTTATTTAGCGACCAAGGCCCGCAAACTTGGCCATCTCCTGCTACAAACCTACTTAGTCACGGTCGCCATTGACTGGCAGGAAGCAGTGGAGTCCATTACCGAGCGCTACCAACTTTTAGAGCAAATTCGCCTCCTATCCCACCAACAGCAGCTCTTACTGCAAGAAGAAGCCCGTCCTCTCGCGATCGCGCTATTTGGGCGGCCCTCCTTGGTGTTTCATTTAGGCTTTGACCAGGCGAACCTGGCCGCCACGGATTGGTATCAAGATTGTCAGCACCCCTACCTGTTGGCGATCGGCAAGATTCTCGACGAATTGCTAACCTGGCCCCAGCTTAAACGCTTAGAGTTTCTGGTGGGGACAGGAGATGACCCCATGATCGGTTTGCAGGTGAAATTAGACCGAGAACGCCACGAAATGACCCTGTTACCTTCCCAGTTGTGCGGTCAGTTGCAAACCCAAACCATTTATAGTTTTGCCAATGGGGCTTGAGGGAACGGGTTAGCGTCGCTCGGAAAACCAGGATTGCAGTAGTGTCCGGCAGCGGGCCTCGCGAATTCCGGCAATAACGGTCAAGCGGTGATTAGATAAAGGACTATCGGGCAGATTCGCCACGCTGCGAACAGCCCCGGCTTTGGGATCGTCCGCGCCATAAACCAGCCAACCTAAGCGCGCCTGAATAATCGCCCCCGCACACATAGCACAGGGTTCGAGGGTGACATACAAAATACAATCTGTCAGCCGCCAGGTTCCGAGCTTGCGACTGGCCTCTCGGAGCGCCAGAATTTCTGCATGGCCCGTGGGATCGCGGTCTCTTTCTTTCCGATTGGCTTCTTCAGCGATCGCCTGATTGCCCCTGACGATAACCGCACCAACGGGGACTTCTCCCGCTTCTCCAGCCAGGCGAGCCAGCTCCAGAGCCCGATCCATCCAGTACCAGTGGCGATCGCAGGCAGCAGCATCTAATTCGCGAAACAATCGTTCCACAGACGTTTAGGCGGGCTGCTCAGCCAGGAGCGGGTCGAGCTGGCCTTGACGATCCAAACTGTAGAGATCATCACAACCGCCGATATGCTCGTCGTTAATGAAAATCTGAGGAACACTGCGCCGTCCGTTCGCCCGTTCTGCCATGCGGTTCCTGGCGGCACTATCGCCGTCAATTTTGTATTCCTTAAACTCTACCCCTTTCCACCACAGCAGCAGTTTGGCGCGAATGCAGTAGGGACAGGTTTGCCAGGTATAAATTTCCACCGCTGCCTTCACCCGTTTGGGATGGCGGCCCAGTAAATTGTCAATCCACTCAAACATATTACTTAGCCCAAATTCTTCAACTCCAGGCTAAAAGATTTTAACGGTCGGTGGCTTTCTGCCCGAAAAGTCGCTGTAGCAACACTTGTCCCGTAAGAGCAATCAGCCCCAAGCCCACCAGGCCAAACACTCCCGTTCCCAGGGCCATGATGCCAATTACCAACGTCCGCACCGCGATCGCAATATTGACGGCAACGTAGTTAGAAAAAGCAATGGGTTTGCTGGCAAAGGTTTGGGAAACGGCGGTGGTGAGAAAATAACAGGCAACGCCAAAGGAACCGGAAATGAGTCCGGCCAAGAGATAGCGCCAGGGATTAGCGTCGGGTTGGGGATTGGGCGTCGGGGGTTGGGGCGAGGGATTTTGATTCATTAAAGTCATGGGGTGAAACTTCCTTTATTTTTCAGTGTGGCAAATTCTGTTTCTAGCGGCCTCACTGTCACGGCTAAGCCAGTATGATGTTGATTGCCGCTTGTGTTAACCCCTATGGCTTTCCAACTGCGCGTCTACGTCCCCGACCATCCTCTGATCAAACATTGGCTAGCAGTGGCTAGAGACCGCCAAACGCCATCAGTTTTATTCAAAAGTGCAATGACGGAGTTGGGCCGCTGGCTAACCTATGAAGCCGTTCGCTATTGGTTGCCAACCCTGGAAACCTCCGTTGAAACCCCGCTGTCTTCCTGCACGGCGACCTTCATCGATCCAGCAACTCCCCTAGCCGTAGTTCCTATTTTGCGGGCAGGGCTAGCGTTATTAGATGGGGCACAAACCCTTTTACCTTTGGCGTCAATTTATCACTTGGGCATGGCGCGGGACGAAGCAACC
>JAAUTE010000312.1 GCA_012031815.1 Chloroflexaceae bacterium | reverse complement strand
TTGAGCTGATGAATTCTTCCCTCGCAGGCGATGCTGCAAGCAGCGAAGACAATAAACACTAACAACAAGGGGTGCTTAAGATAAACTTTTTCAGGGTGACCTTGATTAATCCTACCTTAGCAATCTTGGGCATAGCCCATCTAGTATATCAAACCTCGGTAATTAGCAACGATACTAAAAAAACCTAAATAGATTATTTGCTAGCTATTGTCCCGAAAAGACGCGGCTCATTGGGAAGAAGCCACGACCGAGGCGGAATTATTGGGCTGGCTGATGTGGGTGGCTTCTGTGGGTTGGGAATCCCAGTTTCGTCCAGTTTCGCGCTGGAGCTGGTTTAGGGTTTCGACGAAATCTGTAATGCCTTGGAAGCGTCCGTAAACCGAGGCAAAACGGATGTAGGCAACTTCGCTTTCTTGGCGCAGATATTTTAAGACCAGTTGACCGATTTCGCTACTGGTGACCTCTCGTTTCGCGCATTGCTGGAGTTGGGCTTCAATTTCCTCGACGATCGCCTCCAATCGATAGTGGGCGATCCCGGTTTTTCGCAGGCCCGCACCATGCCTCGCAGTAGCTTGGAGCGATCAAAGGACTCGCGCTTGCCGTCCTGCTTGATGACCAGGATGGGGACAAATTCAATGCGTTCGTAAGTGGTAAAGCGGTGCTTGCACTGTAAACACTCGCGGCGGCGACGGATGCTCTGACCGCTCTCAGTGGAGCGCGATTCGAGAACGCGACTGTTAGGATGCTGACAGAAGGGACATTGCATGGGTTGAGTCTATCCAGTTTTTCGGGAAGACAATCTAAAAACGTAAAAATCCGAGCCGCAATTGTTCCTTGCCGTTGGCAGCAGGGTCAATTTTTGATTAGCGGCTCAGGTTTCTAACCGTTGCTGGCTTTGGCAGCCGGTATGCAGTGACTAAATCAATTATTTTTGAATCCGGGGCGGCTCGCGAAAGGCGATCGCAAAAAAAAAGAACCGATAGGGCCAGTGTGAGAACGAGAATGTAAGCGACACTTTCCATAAATTAGCTCCCAATCCTTTAGTATCAGTCTATCAAATGTCAAGGCAGTTGCGTTTTTTCCTCAAAAAAAGCAGGGAGGTAAATCCCTGCTTGCCAAGTGAAGTCAATATCTGAGAATGAATCGCCAATAAAGAGGACTTAAGCCGTTTCCTTGGGGCGAACGCGAGTGGTTTGGTCGCCCACTTTTTGGAAGACTCCCCATTCGACTTGTTCTTCGAGGTCGGCCTCGATACCGGCAAAAACATCCCGGAACAGCGTCCGCGAGCCGTGCCAAATATGACCGAAGAAGAACAGCAGGGCAAAGACGGCGTGACCGAAGGTAAACCAGCCCCTGGTCGAGGTACGGAAAACCCCGTCAGAATTGAGGGTTTCGCGATCGAAATCAAAGGGTTCGCCAAGCTGGGCTTTGCGAGCAAACTTCTTCACGTCGGCGGGGTCGCTAAAGGACTGACCATTAAGTTCACCGCCGTAGAAGTTAACGGTGACGCCCGTTTGTTCGATGCTGTACTTGGACTCAGCGCGGCGGAAAGGAATATCAGCCCGCAAAACGCCGTCATTGTCCACCAGCAGAATAGGGAAGGTTTCAAAGAAGTTGGGCATGCGGCGCACGCTCAGCTCTCGCCCTTCGTTATCGACAAAAACGGGGTGACCCAACCAAGCCGTGGCAACACCATCGCCACGGTTCATTGGGCCGGTGCGGAATAAGCCACCCTTAGCAGGGCTGTTGCCAATGTAGTCGTAGAACGCCAATTTTTCCGGGATTTTGCCCCAAGCTTCTACCAGGTTATCCCCAGCCGCAACGCCGGATTGAACGCGGCGCTGAATTTCCTGTTTGAAGTAGCCTTGATCCCACTGGTAGCGGGTCGGGCCAAACAGTTCGATAGGAGTAGTAGCGCTACCGTACCACATTGTACCGGCAACCACGAAAGCGGCAAAAAAGACCGCTGCAATGCTGCTGGAGAGGACGGTTTCAATATTACCCATCCGTAGAGCCTTGTAGAGGCGCTCTGGAGGACGAACAGTTAAGTGGAATAGACCGGCGATGATACCGACAATCCCCGCTGCAATGTGGTGAGCGACGACACCGCCGGGATTGAAGGGGTTAAATCCGGCAGGGCCCCATTCGGGGGCGACAGGCTGAACGTGTCCAGTCAGCCCATAGGGATCGGAGATCCACATGCCCGGGCCGAATAAGCCCGTGAGGTGGAAAGCACCGAAGCCAAAGCAGAGCAAACCCGATAAGAACAGGTGAATCCCGAACATTTTCGGCAGGTCGAGGGCCGGTTCACCCGTGCGAGCATCGAAGAATAGCTCTAAGTCCCAGTAAACCCAGTGCCAGCAAGCTGCTAAAAACAGCAGTCCGGAAAGTACGATGTGAGCCGCCGCAACACCTTCAAATGACCAGAAACCAGGATTGATGCCAGTTTCACCCGTGACGCTCCAGCCGCCCCAAGAAGAGGTGACGCCCAAGCGGGACATGAAGGGCAGGACGAACATGCCTTGCCGCCACATGGGGTTTAATACCGGGTCGCTGGGGTCAAAAACTGCTAACTCATAGAGAGCCATTGAACCTGCCCACCCAGCCACCAAGGCGGTGTGCATCAGGTGAACAGCAATCAGTCGTCCGGGGTCATTGAGGACGACTGTATGGACACGATACCAAGGTAGTCCCATTGACTACGCTCCTCCTATTTCCTAAAAGATATCTGCTCGACGCTGGTTTTACTTGTTGGAATGACGGGGCTGCGCTGCGATTCCGCCTTTTTCGTTGGAAATTGGGGGACGGGTAAAGTCAGGAACCATCAAACTCAGCAAGCCCCTAGCTTAGTTGAAGTTTATTAAAAAATTTTAACGATTGAGAGAAACGAATGCAAGCCAGGGGCGGAAAGCCAAGGCGTCAAGTTCAAGAAAGTTTACATTCCCCGGCTCCATTCCTGACTGACTGGAAAGCCTTGACAACGGGTTCGCTGCCCTGGGGCGATCGCCATTCTTGCGGTCAGGCCGGGTGAAGGGAGAGAGTAAAATTATAAGACCCAAGGGCTAGGGGAACTAGCTTAGGGAGTGCCGCAGATGGGAGGCAATCATGGGCGATCGCAAAATTTTGGTAGCCATTGCCCCGTCGCCGCAAACACCATTGATTTTGGCAAAGGCGGCTCAGTTGGCTGCGGGCCGTTCTGATAGCCAGTTGTTGGTGTTGTATTGCTTGAATTGGGAGGATGAGGGGGAAGCCTTTGTGGGATTGGGGACGTTGGTAGATGTTGATGTGACAGGAGCTTCCCTGAAAAACCGTCGTGATCGCCTCCATCATCGGGTTGAAGAAGCCGAGGGGTGGTTGCAAGAGATTTGTCGGGAATTACCTCCGGAAATAAGCAAGCAGTGGCGCTGTGAGGTGGGCGATCCGGGAACCCAAATTTGCCAACTGGCCGGGGAATGGCAGGCGGATTTAATTATAATCGGCCGCCGGGGATTGCAGGGATTGACAGAATTATTGTTGGGCAGCGTTAGCAATTACGTGGTGCATCACGCGCCCTGTTCGGTTTTGGTCGTTCACTCAGAAATTAGCCGGGATTAGCTTCCTTGGGCCAGGAGGTCAGCTTTGTCGGTTTTTTCCCAGGGTACTTCGATGTCGGTGCGGCCTAGGTGACCGTAGGTGCTCAGGTGTTGGTAGAAGCCGTGCTGGCGTTCTGAGGGTAGGTGACGCAGATTAAATTGGCGCATAATCCCGGCCAGACGGAATCAAAGTGGGTTTGAGCAGGCGGATTAGAGCATCCTCTGGAATGCGCCCCGTGCCAAAGGTTTCGACTTCAATACTGACGGGGTGGGCGAGTCCAATGGTATAGCTAAGCTGTACCTCGCATTCATCGGCTAATTGGGCGGCAACCAGGTTTTTGGCGGCATAACGGGCGACATAAGCGCCAATGCGGTCAATGCGGATGGGGTCTTTCCCGCTCAGGGCCGCGCCGCTGTGCTTGGCGTATTCGCCGTAGGTGTCGATCGCATTTTTGCGGCCGGTGAGTCCGGCGTGGAGGGGAGGGGCCGCC
>JAAUTE010000311.1 GCA_012031815.1 Chloroflexaceae bacterium | reverse complement strand
ATGGGGGCGTGGGACGGAGAGAGCGCGCCCGATGAGTATCCCCAACACCAAGTGCAGGTGAAGGAGTTTTTCATGGGGATGACGACGATTACTCAGGCTCAGTGGCTAGAAGTAGGCTAAACTTCCCAAAATAGAGTGTGAGTTGAATCTCGATCCCTCACGGTTCAAGGGGAAAAATCTGCCGGGTGAACGGGTGAACTGGTTTGAGGCGCGGGAGTGGTGTCGGCGGCTGTCTCGAAAAACGGGGATAAACTACGGTTTGCCCAGTGAGGCGCAGTGGGAGTACGCCTGCCGCGCAGGTTCCCAGGAACCTTTCCATTTTGGGGCGACTATTACCTCAAACTTGGTGAACTATGATGCCAGAAAGACCTATGCTTCTGGGCCAACGGGCCAGTACCGACAAAAACTACGGAGGTTGCGTCCCTGGGCTTTGCCAATGATTTTGGTCTCTACGACATGCACGGCAATGTGTGGGAGTGGTGCGCTGACCCCTATCACGAAAACTACGAGGGCGCTCCTACGGACGGCAGCGTTTGGGATGAACAGACAGGGAATGATAATCATTCTCAAAAATATCTGGAAGGTTTGTCCCAGGGAAGCAGTGATGACCGGCCTCGTGTATTACGGGGTGGTTCGTGGGACTTCAGTCCGCAGGATTGTCGTTCTGCCTTTCGCAACCACAATTCGCCGGGCGATCGCAGCAACAACAACGGCTTCCGGGTTGTTGGTTTTCCTTCCAGGACTTAGCCCTTTGCCCTCTTGCCCTTTTGCTCTTGGCGATTTTTTTTGGGAAAAATCGTACTACGAGTAGTTGAGTGTTACGAGTTGGGGGTTGATCTAACCCCCTAGCTCTCTTCCCTGGCAGAGAAGGGGGAACAAGATCGGGGAAGAAGTTTGTCGATGGCAGAGTAAGATAGTTAAGCCCCTAGAAAAGGCTGGAACGGAATAGATGAGCGAGCTTTCAATTATTCAAAAAACCTATGATTTAATTAAGTGGTATGTGCCCATTGTGGATCGTTTACCCAAAACCCACAAGTTTACCCTAGGGGATAGGGTTATCAATAAATTGTACGATTTATTAGAGGGGTTGATTGTGGCCCGCTACGCTAAACAAAAGCTGGCTCAGCTAGAAACTTTAAACACCTCTCTTGACATTCTACGACATCAAACGCGATTGCTCAAGGATTTTGAGTTGATTTCTCTAGAGCGTTATGAATATGCGGCTAAATTGATTACGGAAATTGGGGTAGAATTGGGGGGATGGATCAAGAGTCAGCGGGGAAAATAGTTGTGAAGTGCTACGGAAATCTCTGGGAACAGGTCACGACTTTTGAGAATTTGATGCAATCTTCACGGCAAGCTCAGCGGGGAAAGCGATTTCGGAAAAATGTTCTGGCGTTTAACTATCATCTGGAAAGTGAGCTGTTGCAGTTGCAGGCTGAGCTAACGGATAAAACCTATCAACCGGGTTCCTACCGCGTTTTTGAAATTACCGACCCGAAGCCGCGCCTAATTGCGGCTGCACCCTATCGGGACAGAATTGTTCATCATGCCTTGTGTAATGTTATTGTTCCTTTGATGGAACGTGGTTTTATTCATGATAGTTATGCTAATCGTCTTGGTTATGGAACGCACCGGGCGTTGAGGCGATTTGTTAAGTTTGCTCGCAGTAGTCGCTATATTTTGCAGTGCGATATTCGTAAATATTTTCCTAGTATCGACCATCAGGTTCTCAAGGCAATTATTCGCCGTAAAATCAAGTGCGGCGAGACTCTTCGGTTAATTGACAAGATTATTGACAGTGGCAATATTGAGGTGTTGGCTTCACAGTTTTATGATTTGCCGCCGCAGCCGGATCGTCCCAAGGGTTTGCCGATCGGTAATTTGACAAGTCAGTTTTTTGCCAATGTCTATCTCAATGGCTTTGACCATTTTGTGAAGGAAACGCTCAAAATCTCGAAGTATCTCCGCTATGTTGATGATTTTGCCCTGTTCAGCGACGATTGGGGCGAGCTTTCTCAGGCTCAGCAAGCCATTAAAGCCTATCTGGAAACACTTCACCTAGAGCTTCACCCGATTAAAACCCAACTGTTTGAGACGCGCTTTGGGGCTAATTTTGTCGGTTTTCGCGTCCTTTGCGATCGCATTCGGGTACGCAATGATAATCTGCGGCGATCGCGGCGACGGCTGAGGGGATTAGGGAAAGCCTATGCAGCGGGAAAAGTGCTGCTCCCCAAACTCCTGCAACGGCTGGGAAGCTGGGAGGCGCACTTGAAACATGGAGATACTTATCGATTACGGTGTAAGATTTTCGAGAATTGGCCAATGGTGGGACAACCGCAGGGCCTAGGCTAAGATGGGTCTGGGGCAGGCAGGGAAAACGGGGTGGTTCGTGGAACAACAATCCGCAGAATTGTCGTTCTGCCTATCGCAACCACAATTCGCCGGGCGATCGCAACAACAACAACGGCTTCCGGGTTGTTGGTTTTCCTTCCAGCACTCTTTTGATACGAGGGCTGATAGATGGGAATTTATCGGGTGTGTCCAGAAGAGTCCAGACCGGCTCCGGTGATTGGGGAAACCCTTCCGAAAATTAACAGGGTCGGTTAGCTTAGTAGGCTTGCTGAACGGTTAGCCGATTCGGACTGTGTTGAAAGTCTCGAAACGAAGCTAACTAGAAGCTCAAATGTGAAAATTAGATCAAATGAATTAGTTGCACAGATATTAGGCTGTATAGTCTAAAGATAAAATGCGCCCCGGCAAGTGCGGACACACTCAGCCGAGACGACTTCTCCATAGTCCGAACATACCGAACTAGGAGCAACTTAAGTATGCCAAAACCCAGGTATGACGCAGAGGAAAACAAATCGCGCCATGCAGTAGCCGATGAGGATTGCTGTGATGAGATGGCGGAGAAATACGACTGGCAACTGGTTGATGTGGAGAAAACGAGTGATCCTGTTTTGCCAGTTGATTGTGTGTTTGAAGGCAAAACCGAATTTCCAAAGTCCTACTACGATACTGATAAGGAGCAAGACTAATGCGTAAGTGGATTGTCTTTCGTGCTGAGAAACGTCAACCCGGATGGGAAGATCGGAAATACGCTCACACAGGCTCTCTTACAAAAACCCTGTTTGAGCATTATGATTGCTCGGACAAGGCATTGCCTGAACCTGGATATCGCCCACCTGAATTTATTCGAGTTGATCAGTTTGCTGATCCCAGTTGTTCAGAGTCAAAAACTCATTACCGTCAGAGCGATTGGGAAGTAACCAAGGTTGAAGCCTATACCCCTGAAATTCCTGTCGGCATGGGCTTCGATATGATTGTGATTTGCTACTGCAAACACAACCCAATCAATGCTCCTCTCAAGCCGATGCCAGAACGTCAAGTTTCGGTTGATTCATTTGGCGGAGACAAGGAAGCCTATGAACAATGGTTAGAGACTCAAAAAGAAGCGGCTTCGGTGAAACTATCAAGCTCGATACCCGCTCAAACACAAGGGCGAGTATCCAAGAATTGAACGTTCCTTCAGAATTTTTAGCGCAAATTGCCGGGATTCTCAATGATGCTAGCCACCGCAGGAATGTCCTCAATCAATTAAACGGGACGACCGAGGAATTAATCTAGGAGGAGAGACGTTTTAATGTGAGCCAGTGAAAAATCTCTAGAGTTGTTTGCTACGGAGGGTTTTCTGACAAAAAAACCGCCTCTCCAAAAAATAGAATCTATCATTATCAAAATTTATTGGATTCACTACATTCCTTCCGCTATTGTTGCTTTGAAGGCAAGCTCCAATTTGTTGCAAAGTTGTTCTGCATAAACTCGTTCGTTGCATGTGATGACTTCAATCTCGCTCCCCATTGCTTCTAGGAGTATTCAAAAGAATTAATATCCCATATTCACTTGGGCCATCGGGTTTTGATCGATTGTTCTCATCTCTAAACTTTCAATATGCTTGTATTTTACGACCAACAGCTCTTTCCCGGATGGGTCTAGGAGTATCAATCGTTTGACACTAAGCAATGCCACTCGATCAATCATATCGACATGGGAGAAGTACAGTTCACCAGC
>JAAUTE010000310.1 GCA_012031815.1 Chloroflexaceae bacterium | reverse complement strand
CCCCCACCCCCACCGCCGCTCCTACATCGCCGAAGGGCCAAGCGCGATCGCGGGAGAACTCTACAACGGCGTTGCCGATCTTAATGCCCAGGTGGGTTGGCTGACCAATGGCACGATGGATTTGCGATTTTTGCTGCCAGCGGGGTTGAGCGCCCTGGCGCTACGGCAGTTGGTGGTTAAGGGAATGGCTTTAGAGGAAATTCCCTGGTATACCCTGGCCTGGTACGCCTTTGACACCTTCTACAAGTTTAATCAAACTGATAGTGCTGGCCGGTAGCTCCAGCAGCCTACCGCTCTCCTCAGCTTGAAATTTTAGAAACCGGAGAGCCGGGCTAAACTCAACCCAGAGTCATTGAGCATTTGGATTAGAAATTACGGGAGAATTGGGAATTGGTCGTTCAGGTCATCCACGCTGCTCAACGAGGCAGGGCAAGATATCACATTCAGCAACTGTACCGCCGCCGCTCCTTGGCTGAGTATCTGGAACGCTGGCTCAACCGACAAGCCGCGATCGCTCAGGTGCAGGTGAGTGCGCTGACGGGTAACCTTCTGGTGCGGTTTGACCCTCAAAAAAGCGTTGCCGAGGTCGCTTCGTTGATTGAAGCCGGGATGGAAGCTTATCAAAAGCGGGAAGAAAAATCGCCCGCCGCTCAACCCGGAAAGCCTCAGGAACAGCCCGTCGAAGCCTGGCACCTTAAATCAGTCCCAGAGGTACTCGAAACCTTTAATAGTTCTGCGGAATCCGGGTTAGCGACAGCCACCGCCGCAGAAAATTTGGTCAAGTACGGCCCCAATGCTCTGGTGGAATCCCAAGGGCGATCGCCCCTGGAGATTTTGCTGGATCAGTTTCAGTCTTTGCCCGTGGGTTTGTTAGGGGTGGCGGCCCTGGTTTCCGTCACGACAGGAGGTTTGGCCGATGCCCTGGCGGTGCTGTCGGTCATTGGCATCAATGCCGCCATTGGCTACACCACGGAATCTCAATCCGAGCGGATCATTCGCTCCCTGCAACAACCAGACACGCGATCGGTGGCGGTGCTGCGAGCGGGAGAAATTCAGGAAATCGAGCTGAAGGAAGTCACGGTAGGAGATATCTTGATTCTCCGACCTAACGGCTATGTCGCAGCCGATGCCCGCTTAATTGAAGCCAAAAATCTGCGTATCGACGAATCTGCCCTCACCGGAGAGAGCGTCCCCGTCACCAAAACCACGGAAGCCCTAGAAGGAGAGAATATTCCGTTGGCAGAGCGCACCAACCTGGTTTTCAAAGGCACGTTCATCACCGGGGGACAAGGCCGGGCTGTCGTGATTGCCACGGGGCGCTACACCCAAATGGGACAAATTCAGCGCTTGGTCGGCGAAGCCACCGCTACGGAAACCCCTCTGCAACGGCAGCTTGATGAAGTCGGCTCCCAATTAGTGCTGCTGTGCGGCGGGGTGTGCGGCCTGGTGTTTGGTATTGGGCTACTGCGGGGGCTGGGGCCCTTCATATTCTTAAAACGGCTATATCCCTGGCGGTTGCTTCGGTTCCTGAAGGCTTGCCCACCATTGCAACGACAACCTTAGCCCTAGGCATGGAAGAAGTCCGCAAGCATCACATTCTGATGCGGGGCCTGAATGCGGTGGAAGCCCTCGGCTCGGTACAAACCATTTGCCTGGATAAAACCGGAACCCTCACCCAAAACAAGATGGTGGTGACGGAACTCCGCTCGGCTATTGGCATTGTTTGCCTTAAAAACGGTCAGTTTTCCCTGCTAGGTGGAGACAGCCTCGATCCTAACGAAATTGAAGAACTGCGGCGGCTGATGGAAGTCTGCGTCCTTTGTAGTGAAAGTCAAGTCAACGGCAACGGCGATGAGGTTGAAGTTAATGGGTCTTCCACGGAAAATGCCCTAATCTATTTGGCGATCGCGCCGAGATCGACATTTTAGCCTTAAGAGAGCGCTATCCCTCGATTAAGACCTTCCCCCGCAGTGAAAACCGCAATATCATGACCACGGTACATAAAACCGAGGGGGAAGAGCTTTTGCTAGCGGTTAAGGGCGCGCCCCTGGAAGTGCTAGAGCGCTGCACTCAGCAACTGCGGCAGGGAGAAGTACTGCCCTTGAGCGAGGAAGACCGACAACGCTTGAGCAATGACAACGATCGCATGGCGGGAGAAGCGCTGCGGGTGCTGGGCGTCGCCTATCGTACCTTGGATGAGCTAGATGCAGAAAATCCCGAACGGCAGCTCATTTGGCTGGGATTAACAGGCATGACCGATCCAATCCGGGAAGGGGTAGCCGAACTCATGGAAGCTTTCCATCAAGCAGGCATCAACACCGTCATGATCACCGGCGACCAAAGCGCCACCGCCTACGCCATCGCCAAACAACTCAACCTCAGCCGCGATCGCCACTTAGAAATCCTGGACGCCTCCCAATTGTCCCAAATTGAACCAGAAAAACTCCAGGCCCTCGCCGATAAAGTCGACGTATTTGCCCGTATTAGCCCCGCCGACAAGCTCCAAATCGTCCAGGCGCTCCAGGCAACCGGCCAGATCGTGGCCATGACCGGAGACGGCATCAACGACACCCCCGCCCTGAAAGCAGCCAACGTGGGCGTGGCAATGGGGAAGGACGCAGCCAACGTGGTGCGGGAAGTAGCAGACGTGATCATTGAAGACAACAATCTGGCCACGGCCATCGAGGCGGTTAGTCGCGGGCGGACTATCTACAACAACATTCGCAAATCCGTTCACTACCTGCTCTCTACGAATTTGAGCGAAATTGCGGTGATGACGGCGGCCATTTCCCTGGGGCTTGGTGAACCCTTAAACGCCATGCAGTTGCTCTGGCTGAATCTGGTTAGCGATATTTTTCCCGGTTTATCCCTGGCAATGGAGCCGCCGGAACCCGATGTCCTCACCCAGCCCCCCCGCGACCCCAACGAACAAATTATTCCCCAAGGAGATTTTGAGCGCATTGCCCTGGAAGCTGCCACCATCACTGCTACAGCCCTTTTATCTTACGGTTACGGCATCTGGCGCTACGGCATTAGTCCCCAGTCCAGCACCATTATCTTTATGGCGCTTACGGGCAGCCAGGTGTTACATGCGATTAGCTGTCGCTCCCAGGCCCACAGTTTGTTCGCTCCCGAAAAGCTGCCCCCCAATCCCTACCTGGAAGCCGCCGTGGTGGGGTCATTGGCCCTGCAAATTCTGCCGATGCTGGTGCCGCCCCTGGGCACCCTGCTCAATCTGACCCCCCTCGATCCCCTGGATCTGGCAGTGATTGTCGGGTGCGCCTTACTATCTCTCGGCGCTAACGAACTGACCAAGCCCACCGAATCCCTGGAGGCTGCTGCCCCATGAAAAAAGACTTTATGTTCACCTCGGAGTCGGTCACCCAAGGCCACCCCGATAAACTTTGCGATCGCATCAGTGATGCCATCGTCGATCGGCTGTTGCAGCAAGACCCCTTCGCCCGAATTATTACCGAATGCGCCGTTTCTACGGGAATTGTTTTTTTATCGGCGCGTTTTGAGCCAGAAACCAGTATTGACTTTACCACCATTGCCCGCAAGGTCATTGAGCAAGTGGGTTACCAGCAGCCCCAGCTTTAATAGCAATTTGTAGTATTTTAACCAGTTTAGAAGAATTGCCTGCGGACGCCAGTTTTCGCTTTGATGAACGCAGCCTCTCAGAGGCAGAAATCGAGCAAATCGCCGTAAAAAATCAAGTTTCTGTCTTTGGCTTTGCCTGCCGCCAGACCCCTACCCTGATGCCGCTGCCCATCTGGCTGGCCCACCAATTGGCCAAACGCTTGGATGCTGTCCGCCAAAACCAGCTTCCCTACCTGGCCCCCGACGGCAAAACTCAGGTGGGCGTCGAATATCGCGACTTCAAACCCACCCGCATCCACAGCATTACCGTACTCGCCAGCCAGTGTGAAGGCGATCGCCCCAACTTTGCCACCCTCAAAAATGACATCCGGGAAGCAGTTATTTTTCCGGCTTTTTGCCGACGAATCCCTAAACCTGACGAAAATACCCGTATTTTTTATCAACCCTGAGGGCCCCGTTATCCCCGGCGGCCCCTCCCTCCACGCCGGA
>JAAUTE010000049.1 GCA_012031815.1 Chloroflexaceae bacterium | reverse complement strand
GGATGTTTCGTCGCCGCTGTGGTCAAAAGGGGGAGCGGCAACCTTGTTTGGGGCCCCGTTATTTCTGCGGGATTGGTCGGGACGGATGTGGAGCGCCCAGGAGCAAGGGCGAGTGGATGAGGAACGGCTACAGCGCATCGTCCGGGATTTGCTGCGGCGAACGGAACGCTTATTTCTCTGCCATAGCGATCTGGGGGCGAACGGTGCGGAACAGGCGGGGCCGCTGTTACCCCTAGTGGGAGCGTCTCAATCCGATGGGGTTGTCTCAGCACGGCTTCCCGCTTAACCGCCCTAGCCTCCGCCGGCGAGGAACCCTTGGTTGCCATCTCCTTTTCTGGATTTCTGGCTGGCTCACTCCAGCTCAAACCACTTGAAACAGGAAATTAAGCGCCGCCCAATGGTTGACATCAAAGGCGTAAACCGACTCTCGACTAGACCCAACAATTTCGGCGGCAACGCCACTTGCCCCGTTTAAATCTTCCAAAATAGCCCTCGCCACCTCTAGGGAGTTGCTCAGTTCGCGGAGTTGTTCGCGGTCTTTTAAACTGTTGGCCGCCGCTAGGGCCGCGCGGGTTTTATAGAAGGGAGCCGTCGAGCAAATCAGGGCTATCTGCACCAATCCGGTTGGCCCGGTAGCTACCCAACCCATTTCTGTTGCAGTGGGCGGAATGATCACCGTTTCCCCCGGATTAAGGCGTGGCTCTTGTAAAACGAGCTGCCCGCCACTGTCTACCTCCGTCTCTGAACGGGGACAGTAAAGGGCGATCGCATCTCCACTGGCGTCTAACCCAATCAATTGCAGGTAAAGCGGCACAGATCCGGCATTTTCCACCCGATATTGAAAGCGGGTTCCGCTGACCAGGGTTGGCAAGACCTGAGTGCCATTGCGAGCCGCTGCCATCGTCTTAACCTCCAGGCAATTGGCTTTGCCAGTGCGCGGGCGCAATCGCCCGCCCCATTTCCCGCCGCTCCGGGCTCCGACTGCATCACATAGCCACGGGTGATTTTCTCCGCTAAAGGGCGACGACTTTCGCTTTCCTCCAGGATGGCTTTAATTGCTAGCCGAGACGACCCCTCATTCAGGGTCAGGTGCCACAATTTCAGGGCGAGCAACTGTTTTAGCTCTGGAATCAAGCGCTGCACGGCCGATTTCACCGCTTCATTGGCCTGTCCCGCTGTATTCGTATATAATACCCCCTAGGGGAAAAGAGTCCGTAGCTTTCCCTCTCTGGATTGTCACTACTGGTTTTGAGTTTCCCCAACACACAGTCCGCTGGCTGTTCCCCCGCGCCTACCACCTGAGCTATCCCGCCCACATTGGCAAAAGCGCTCGTCGCATCAACCCGCTCAATTCGCTCCAGGCTGTTATCTAGAGCCACCGTTAGCCCAAGATTACTCGGCAGCACGCGCACCCATTCCTGGACAGGTTCGCCCCGTTGTAGCTTGGCTTCACCCATAGACTGTCCCTCCAACAACCGGGTTTTCACCGTCAATCCTTCTCGCGATCGCACCTGTAAGAGGAGAGGGCGATTATCTGACAGCAGAGCCACACAGGAATTTGTGCCCAAATTTTCTAAAACCTGGGCTGGGAGTCCTGGTAAAAGAACTTGAACGACACCACCATCATCAACGGAGCCAACCACCCCTTCAGCCCCCAAAAGCCAGTTTTGTGGTAGGAAGTAAGCCAATTCGTTTTTTTTCCCCAACTTTGCAGGGTTGGCTGCTGCTGCTGTCCTGCCAGGCCCGCCACCGTTTGTGCGGCTTCTGCCAAGGCGGCAACAACCGTTCTCCCAGGAGCCGCCTGCCAAAGAAACTGTGTCAGCCCGTAAGTAAACAAACCAGCACTAAAGCCACTGTGAACGCTTTCGGCGGCGATCTCTCCTGGGGCTGCCGCTGCGAGTAAAACACCTAGTCCCTCTCCCAGCAAGGCTTTTGGCAGATTTCCTTGGCGTAGTTCCATTTGAAAGGCCAATTCCTCGCCATTAATCTGTCCGACCGCTTCATTGGGACAGGAACGCAACCGCAAATTCCCCTGGAGGGAGTCATCGGTGCTGGCATAACTGGCATCTAGCACTAGCGTGTATCGCTGGGTCTTCAAAGACTCAGCCAGCAGCAGCAGGGTCTCTAGCAGAATTTGATTGGCGACGGGTTTATTTTTAACCGACAAAATCCCATCCCAGGGAACCAATCCTGGAACCAGCTTGCTGCTGTCAGAGCCAGAACCATTCAAGCCGCTAGCACTAAACTGACTGCCATAGCCGCTAAAGTGAAAGACCACAACATCATTTTCCCCCGCTTGAGCAATCAAATGCTCCCGAAATGCTGTTTCAATGGCTGCATGGGTAGCTTGCCGGTCAGTCAGCACCAAAATATCACTGGGGGAGAACCCAAACCGATAAAGGAGCAATTCCCGCTGCAATTCCACATCACTAAGGCATCCTCCCAAATTAACGCTGTTAGGATACTCATTGATGCCAACCAGCAGCGCTAGCTTGCGCGGGGCCGCCGCTGCTAATGCCTGCTCGTAGCGCTTGAGCCTTGGCGCTAATAAGCGATCGCAACCGACCAGACCCCCAGATCCTACCGCCACCCCTAGCAAGGTTGACCCCGCCTGTTGCAATAACCTTCGCCGAGTCAAATTCATCAACCCAACCTCCAAGACGAGCAGCCAAACCAATAGAAAGCCTTAGCCGAGCGAAAAAAAAGAAGACAAAAGCGCTAGAAAAACAGGAAATCAGCGGTCTTACTACTTTTGTTGCTGCATTGCTTTCGCCAGCTCTGCGGCAACTTCAGGGCGGGAAAATTCTGGCGGTGGCAATTCACCGCGACGGAGCATTTCCCTGACCTTGGTACCGGAGAGATGAATCCGTTCTTCTTTAGCGGCCGGACTGGTTTTGGTCGTTGCCATTTGCCAAGTCCGCTTGCAATAGAAAGCATGCTCAAACTTCATGGGCACAATTTCTAACTCTTGGGGCGCAAACTCATCAAAAATATGCTGAGCGTCATAGGTGCCATAGTAATCCCCAACCCCAGCATGGTCGCGACCAACAATAAAATGGGATGCAGCCATAATTTTTGCGGACAATGGCATGGAAGATCGCTTCCCTCGGACCTGCATAGCGCATCGCCGAAGGATTAATCGCTAAAATGACCCGATCCTGGGGAAAATAAAGGTCAATCATAATTTCGTAGCAGCGCATTCGCACTTCCGCTGGGATGTCGTCACTTTTAGTCGCCCCAACCAACGGATGCAAAAACAGCCCATCCACGACCTCCAGAGCACATTTTTGGATATATTCGTGGGCGCGGTGGATGGGATTGCGGGTTTGAAAGCCGACAATGGTTTTCCAGCCCTTTTCCTGAAAAAGCTGCCGGGACTGCTGGGGATCGATTTGATATTGGGGAAATAGCGGGTGAGGCCCACGTTCTAGCAGCCAAATAGGGCCGGCTAAATTAATTGGGCCTTGGTCATAGAGGACTTTGACGCCGGGATGATTCTCGTCATCAGTACGGTAAACGTTGATGGCTTCGTGGGATTTGATGTAGCGATATTTCTGGGTCAGCTCCAATACACCGAGAAAGTTGCCGCTCTCATCATCCAAACGAATCCAACTTCCTTCCTTAAGCGGCTCAGCCACTTCTTCCGCCACCGAGAGCGTCACCGGAATCGCCCAAGCGACCCCACTGGTAAGGTGCATGTCCTCGACGACGCTCTCGTAATCCGCCTGCTCCATAAAGCCATGCAGCGGGCTGAACCCACCGATCGCAATCATTTCTAGATCGGAAATGGCTCGTTGATCGAGTTGAATTCTAGGTAATCGCTCAGCCTGATCGAGAAATTCTTGGCGCTCAGCGGGAGCGGCAATGCGGTTGACCAACTGGCCGCCGTGGGGCGCAATACCTTCAAAATTGATTTTCATGACCCAATAAAAATCGCTGCCAGGATTTATCCTACCAAGCTCTGGCAAGGTTTTAACAAGGGGCAGCTAGAGCGTCCGCTGCTCGCGCCCGGCCAATTTAAGACCTAGTATTATAGGGGCAGCCGTTGAATATCTTGATTGCGGCCAATGACAACCATAACCAATCCCTTATACAAACGCTGTTGGGGATCGGGGTTAATGATAAATTTTTCACCCTTACCAATGGCCAGCACGTTCAAGCCATAGCGACTGCGTAAAGATAATTCAGCCAAGGTACGGTTGTCAAATTCGTCGGAAACTAGAACTTCAACAATACTGTGGTCGGGGTCGAGATCGAAGCGATCGAGAACAGCCGGTTTGGTGAGAGCATAGCCCAAGGCGCGACCCGCTTCATGTTCGGGATAGACAACGCGATCGGCTCCTACTCGCTGCAAAAGCTTGCCATGAATCTCGGAGGAGGCTTTGGCGACCACGTGTTTGACCCCGGCTTCTTTAAGATTAAGCGTTGTGATAATGCTTTCTTGCAGGTAATTGCCGATCGCCACAATGGCCGTGTCCATCTCTAAGATGCCCGCTTCTCGCAGGGAGGAAAGTTCCGTCGAATCAAGCTGGATGGCGTGGGAAACGAGCTTATCCGTCAACACTTGGGCAACGCGCTTTTCTTCGATGTCTGTACCGAGGACTTCGCAGCCTAATTTATGAAGGGTTCCGCACACCGCTCTACCAAAGCGCCCCAGTCCAATAACGGCAAACTGACGATTATCCGGGCGCAAATTTGTTAAAAAGTTCAAGGAAGGCACGCTATTATTCTGAAGGCTTTAGGGGGAAGCTGATTTGATTGTATGAAGTTTGGGGATCTCTTGCGTCATCAAATTTAGAGACTGAGCCAAACAGAATTTTTCCGGTTTGCAAGGATTAACCGACCAGCAAATTCTCCTTGGGATACTGGATGTGAGTAGGACTAGGTTCGCCAATTAGCGCTGAAATCAGCAACAAAACTCCAACTCGACCGATATACATAGTGAGAATAATGAATAATTTCCCTGCCGCCGACAAGCTTGCCGTAATGCCAGTAGACAGCCCCACGGTGGCAAAAGCGGAAATAACCTCAAAAAGAATAGCAATTAAGTCAAAACCAGGGTCAGACAAGGAAATTAAGACAGTAACAATCACCAGGGTTGAAACAGAGCCAAAGACGACCCCGACGGCTTTGAGGATCAGGGGAATGGGAACTTCCCGCTCATACATGGAAACTTCGTCCTTGCCCTGTAAAACCGAGCGGGTGCAGTTGAACAGAATGCGAAAGGTGGTCGTTTTAATCCCGCCTCCCGTACCGCTAGGACTGGCCCCAATAAACATCAGTCCCATCATAATAAAAAGTCCCGCTGTGGTCATTTTGCCAATATCGATACTGTTGAACCCGGCGGTGCGCGTTACTACGGATTGAAACCCGGCTGCGAGCAAGCGGGTACCGAAATCCAGTTGCCCCAAGGTTTGTAGGTTGTTGTATTCTGTGAAGAAAAAAGAAAGTGTTCCAAAAACAAGCAAAAAGATGGTGGTGCTAACAACTACTCTAAAATTAAGGGAGAAAACAAACATTTCCTTACTTCCTTTTAGGCGCTGGTGGCTCCATAAATACAATTCAATAATCGCCTGATAACCAAGTCCACCAAAAATGATCAGAACAGAAATAATTAAATTCAATGGGAGTGAAGCTTGGTAGGCAACAAAATTATCAAAAAACAGACTAAATCCAGCATTATTCCAGGCGCTAATACTATTAAAAACTGCCAGCCACAGACTCTCGCCGGGGGGAAATTCACTGACAAAAAAGCAAAACAGCAGAAACGCTCCTGCTAATTCAAACATTAAGGTCATGGCGACGATAGAGCGCACCAGATTGCGACTGCCCTGGAGAAAGGGGCGATCGAAAGATTCTTGAATGGCAAATTTTTGTTGCAGGTCGAACTGCCTGCCAATAAGAATCATAAGAAATGTCGTGATTGTACTGTACCCTAACCCACCTAGTTGAATCAAAGCAACGATGATTAATTCTCCCCAAAAGGAAAAATGGGTTCCCGTATCGACGACGATCAATCCTGTAACACAAACCGCAGAAGTAGCGGTAAACAAAGCCGTGATTGGATCGTTCCAACTTCCATCGCTAGTGGACAAAGGCATCCACAACAGCAGCGTCCCTATCCCAATTAACACCAAGAATCCTAAGCAGATTGTGCGAGCAATAGTCATTTCCGTAACGAAACTTTTGAAAAGACGGTACTGTTTAGCGATCGCCGCCCATTAAGTCAGCAGTACCGACCGTGGCTTTGGCTATCTTAGCTCAAGGGGCAATCTGACACAATTTCCCGAATTGGGTAGAGACGGCTGGTTAGTAGGGTTTTTAAGTCGCCAGCAAAACTAACTATAGGGAAGGTTTGCGAGTCCCTTGAAAGCAGGTTATTGGTCGCGACAGCGATGGACTTACTGCTGTCTTTACGGAATAGAAGCTGTCCCGGCTGAAGCTAAAGATGCTATCCAGGTTGACAACTGTCTTAGAAAAGGATTGAGGGATTCTTGAAGCGCTAAATTAGTAGTAAGCCAGATTTCTCCTCAAGAGAGATGAAATCCTCGATGACCTGGGTTATCCGACAATCGCTCGGACGGGGGAATCGAAACCAGTCAAAACTTCGATAGCTTAAAACCTAGCAGGCTGGCACTCGGAGAACAAACATAATGTTCTACAATCAGGTTCGCATTCTTAGTCTTTGTTTTGGCGTTGGCATGGCAACTATGAATGTCACCCCTTTGCTGGCCGCCAACCGATCCACGCCCGTTGCCGATCCATCCAGCTTAGGCTCGCGCCCTATCGCCCCTAGTTCCCTAGCTCAGGCTGCTGCCCCTGATGGGTCTCTCAGTAACGGGATCTATCATTACGGTCAATCTGACCAACCCGAAGAAATTGGCAGTGAATATTTGATTTTTCGAGTCACGGGCGATCGCGTCGTAGGAGCAATTTACCTGCCCCGCTCCGAGTTTAGCTGTTTTACTGGAACGCTGGAGGCCCAGCAGTTGCGTCTTGCCATTATCGATCCCTACAATCCCAACGAGGTTTATCCCTTTGCGATCGCCCTTCAGGACACGGCGGTAGCCAATGCGGGCGGCTTAATTCAGCAGTCAACCTCCCTGGAAGGGTATCATCCCATTGCTGAAATTGACGCCAATCACCAGCGCTTGCTGGAAGTTTGCGGCACCAATCGCCGGTAAGTTTGGCAATTTTGTTGGCAATTTGCAGGGGCAGCGGCCCTAAAATTCAATCCCTGGTTGGGCCTTGATCCCTTGATCGCGAAAGGGATGCTTAAGGAGCTTCATCTCTGTTACCAGATCCGCTGCGGCAACGAGTTCCGCGGGCGCGCCCTGCCGGTAAGAATTACATGAGAGTCCTCCGGCTTTTGTTCCAGCCCTTGTAAAATGGCTTCTACGGAAAGATAGCCTAATTTGAGAGCGATATTAATTTCATCCAGTAATACGAGTTTGAATTCGGGAGCGAGCAAATAGGTTAGCCCTTGCTGCCAGGCTTCTTGGGCTTTTTCGATGTCGCGATCGCGTCTTGGGTTTCCCAGGTAAAGCCTTCACCCATAGCCCGAAATTCTAATTGTGGTTCAAAGCGGCTTAAGATAGCTTTTCCGCCGGTTCCCAAGCGCCTTTAATAAATTGAACGATGGCGACCCGGTAGCCGTGACCGAGAGAGCGCAACACCATACCCAGGGCCGCGGTGGTTTTACCTTTGCCATCACCCGTATGAACGATAATTAAGCCCTTTTGGTGAGTTCGTTCCGCCAAGCGCTGGGCTTGGATTTCCTGACGCCGCTGCATTTTGCGCTGATATTGTTCGGGAGAAAGATTTGTCTCTGCTGCCATCCGTCCTACCTCCATCCTGAGACCCTATCCTAACGCCCGTGATCGCCAACTGGGGAACCAACCCGCTGCCGGATCGCGGCTGAGCGATCGCCATAATCAGCATCGCTCAGCGCAGGCTGGCCGGTTAGCGCGATCACTGTCTCCAGCTCAATCCAGGAGCGACAGCCCCCATAACTTGAGCGATAGGGAATGACTTGGGGCTGGGGAAAAAGATAGGTTCGTAGCAAGAGAAGATATAGGGGGTGCTGCGGCTGCCAGTGCCAGCGCTGCTGGGCATAATCTTCGTTACCAACGTGATAGGGCAGCACTGAGAGCAAAGAGTCCGCTGAAACTGTCAAAACCTCGGTAATTTCTGCCCAACTGCTAATTTGCACGGTTTTCGGCGAAGAACTTACAGGCAGAGAGACGGCGCGATCGCGGTAGGGGCCTTTCAGAAACTGGGGTTGCTGGTGTTCATAGGTGGGATAGAGCAGGATTTTAGGAGATCTTATCTGAAAACGACTACCTCGTTCCCTAAGTCCTCCCTTACGCAGCAAGGCGATGGTTTCTCCCGCTTCTAACGCCGCAATGATGGCAGCCCATTCTTTGAATGCCAGGCCCAGGGAGGTGATCGGTGGCAGTTCTTGGCTCATGAGTCTCTCAAGTCTCCTGAAGCGTTGGCAGTTATTACAGAATGTAAAAGGACGGGATCTCGTCCACAAAAATCGTTAAAGTCAAGCTGAGGTACCCTTGGTCGTTATTTTCCTGGGGGTATGGGCAAAGTTTTTTGAACTCAGGTGTTTGCGGTCAATCCAGCGCCAAGTCCTACAGGCTAAGGAACGAGCCGGGGTAAACTGGTAACAGTATAGTCCTATCCCAACGATAAGCAATTTTGATAATTATGAGCGTAGTTAGTCAAGTCATTCTCAAAGCGGACGATGAACTCCGCTACCCTAGCAGCGGCGAACTTCAAGGAATTTCGGCGTTTTTGAAAACAGGCGAGCAGCGCGTCCGTATTGCCCAAACCCTCGCCGACAATGACAAGAAAATTGTTGAAGAAGCCAGCAAACAGCTATTTAGAAAGCGGCCTGACTTTCGCGCCCTGGTGGCAATGCCTACGGCCAGCGCCAGTACAACCAGTGCCTGCGAGATTACGGCTGGTACCTCCGCCTGGTTACCTATGGCATTCTTGCAGGAGACAAAGACCCCATCGAACGTATTGGCTTGATCGGGGTCAAGGAAATGTACAACAATCTCCTGGTTCCTCTGCCGGGCATGGTGGAAGCGATTCGCTGCCTCAAGGAAGCGGCCCTCGCCAAGCTCAGCACCGAAGAAGCTCAACAAGCTGCTCCCTACTTCGACTATATTATCCAAGAGCTGTCTTAACCGCTGCCTTTCCCTCAGTCATTGTTGGCCTCCTGCAGGCGATCGCTTTTTTTGACAATGGCTGAGGTGAGCGTTGGCTGCACTCCATTATTTCCTGGCAACTCAAGTATTTCTCATCTTTTGACGCCAATTTGAGGGGTAAACCTCTGCAAACCGGCCCAATCGAATCATCGTTCTCCCCTTGCAATCCCGGCTGGCGGTCATGTCTTGGCTCAACAAACTTCCCTGGCTTTCCTTGATCCTGCTGCTGCTGAGTTATTGTCTATTCGGCTGGTATTTTTCGGCGACGATTCCCCTGGGACGAGACTTGGTTCTAGCTAACTTTGACCGTTGGAACTGGTCGATTGCCCCTGAGAGCGTCGATTTAGTGATTTTTTTGGGAATGGGTAGCGCGATTATTTTGGTTTGTTTGAGCGTGACAGCGGCTTCTTTTTTGGACATTATTTCAGGGAACTGGTTTAAATCCGATGCCAGGGCGGTGGCGTCAGTGTTGGTATGGACGTTTGTGGTGGTGCTGACCATTTGTCTATTTGAGCAGTTTGTGCGCCTACTGGTACTGCTGGCGGCGGCGCTGCTGGCCCGCATCGATCTCCAGCGCTTAGGCTGCAATCGCTGGCAGACGCTCTTGGTGCTAACCCTGATTTGCTTTGCCGGTTTAAGTACGGGGTGGCTGGTATTTCTCTGGCAAAATGGGGCAGAAACAACGGAAGCATTGAGATTGGCAGGAAATTGGGCTTAAACTATGGCTAAGCAACCTAAAAACGGCAGCAATTTCTGATTATTGGCATCAGCCTAGCGTTTGCAGGTTCAACTGTTGGCCTGGCCTTGATTGGTTTGTGGGGGAATTCTGAGGGGGCATCTCCGGTGGCTCCGGTGTCTACGGCCCAAGTTTTGGCCGCGAAGGAGCAAGGCTATCAAGCCGTGCTAAGGCGGGAACCCGACAATCCCACGGCCCTGTTGGGATTGGCCGACACGCGGCTTAAGATGGAGGATCTGGAGGGGGCGCTGGTTCCCCTGGAGCGGCTGGCTACCCTTTACCCGGAGGATGCCCGCGTTAGCGTCATGGTTGAAGCCCTTAAACAACGCATCGCCGAGGAAGAAGCGGGGGACGCAGCCACCCAAAAACAGCCAGCAGAGCCATAGTCAAATTTGCACGGGATTTGTGACCTTGGAATTGAGAAGATCGCGTAATAGTCCCTTTTTTCAGGGGTTTGATGGTTGGACGGCCGTTGTGATCGCCATTGCGGGGTTGCTGGCGGTGCCGGTGTTGCTGGTGGGGACGAGTATTTTTGCCGAGGCAGGACAGGTTTGGCAGCATCTAGCGGAGACAGTCTTGGCGGAATATCTCCTCAATTCTGGCTGGTTGCTTTTGGGCGTCGGCGTCGGCACCTTTGCGATCGGCGTGGGCACGGCTTGGCTAGTTACGGCCTGTCGCTTTCCGTTGAGTCGGCTCTGGGAAGGACTGCTGCTGTTGCCCCTGGCGGCTCCGGCCTACCTGCTGGCTTATACCTACACGGAAATGCTGGATTACTACGGCCCGGTGCAGTCCTGGCTGCGATCGCTGTTTGGCTGGCAATCGGTTCAGGACTACTGGTTTCCCGATATTCGCTGCCTGGGCGGGGCGATTTTCATGCTGGTGCTGGTGCTCTATCCCTACGTTTATTTGCTGGCGCGGGCGGCCTTTTTGGAGCAGGCGGAATGTACCCGGGAAGCCAGTCGCTGTCTTGGCTGTAATCCCTGGCAGAGTTTTTTGACCGTCGCCCTGCCCTTGGCCCGTCCGGCGATCGCGGCGGGGGTAGCCCTGGCCCTGATGGAAACCCTCAACGATTTTGGCACGGTGCAGTATTTTGGAGTTAATACTTTCACAACGGGGATTTTTCGCACCTGGTACGACTTGGGAGAACCCCTGGCGGCGGCTCAGTTGGCGGCCATGCTCATGGTGCTGATTTTGGGGTTAATCCTGCTGGAGCGGGGATCGCGCCGTCAAGCCCGCTACTACCAAACCCGTCAAGCGACCTCCTCCCCGTCTCCCTATGTTCTCCCTCCCTTGCCCGCCTTTTTGGCGGCGATCGCCTGTTTGCTGCCCGTGGTCTTGGGGTTTGTGCTGCCGACCCTTTATTTACTGCACTTAAGCTGGTACTACGCGGAAGAAGCCTTTGGTAGCAGTTTTTGGCCCCTGGCCCGCAACAGCTTACTCCTGGCGGCGATTACGGCGGCGATCGCCGTAGGATTGTCCTTGATCTTGGCCTATGGTTTGCGCCTGCGTCCCAACTGGGGCATGGGGCTGGCCGTGCGCGTAGCAGCCTTGGGGTACGCCATTCCCGGATCGGCGATCGCCGTGGGAACCATGATTCCCCTGGGCCGCTTAGACAATCTTTTAGATAGCTGGCTGCGGGCGAGTTTGGGCATTTCCACAGGACTATTGCTAAGCGGTACGGTAATTGCCTTAGTTTTTGCTTATTTAGTCCGGTTTCAAGCCGTTTCCCTGGGAGCAGTGGAAAGCAGCCTCACCAAAATCAAACCCTCCCTGGACGATGCGGCCCGGAGTTTGGGGTATGGCACCGGAGAAACCCTCTGGAATGTTCACGTCCCGCTGATGTGGGGAGGAACCCTGACAGGCATCATGCTGGTGTTTGTGGATGTGATGAAGGAGTTGCCCGCCACCCTGGTGATTCGTCCTTTTAATTTTGATACCTTGGCGATTCGCGTCTTCCAGTATGCCTCCGACGAGCGTTTGGTAGAAGCCGCCGCCCCGGCCCTGGCAATTATTTTGGTGGGGTTGGCTCCCGTGCTGGTTCTCTGTTGGCGCGTTACTCGCAAGCGTTAACGGATGTAACTATTGCCCCGGCTGACGGTCAGGCTGCACAATTTTGGTCGAGGGCTGCGATACCCTAGATTGAGGGTCTCACATCGTTCTTCGCCACCTGCTTCTAGCCATGACAGCTTCGGTTACTGCCCAGTCCGCGATTTGTATTGGTTCCCGCAAAAGTCAGCTCGCCCTGGTACAAACCCACTGGGTACGCGACCAACTCCAGCAGCATTTCCCTGAGCTGGCCCTAGAGGTGAAAACCATGAACACCCAAGGGGACAAGATTCTAGACGTTGCGCTGGCGAAAATTGGCGATAAAGGGCTATTTACTCAGGAATTAGAGGATGAAATGCTGAAGCGGGAGGTGGATTTGGCCGTGCATTCCCTCAAGGACTTGCCGACCAATTTGCCCGCGGGGTTGATGCTGGGCTGCATCACAGAACGGGTCGATCCGGCCGATGGGCTGGTAATCAACGAGAAGCACCGAGAGCGTCAGCTTGATACCTTACCAGCGGGAGCCGTCATTGGGACTTCTTCCCTGCGGCGTTTAGCTCAGTTGCGCCACCATTTTCCCCACCTGAGCTTCAAAGATATTCGCGGCAATGTCAATACCCGACTCGCTAAGCTGGATGCAGGCGAATATGACGGAATTATTCTGGCCGTGGCCGGGTTGCAGCGTTTGGGCATGGGCGATCGCATTCACCAGGTGATCCCGCCGGAAATTTCCCTCCACGCGGTAGGCCAGGGAGCCTTGGGCATTGAGTGCCGCGAAGGCGATGAAGCAGTGCTACAGCTCCTCAAGGTGTTAGAACATGGGGAAAGCCGCGATCGCTGCTTAGCGGAACGGGCCTTCCTGCGGGAGTTGGAAGGGGGCTGTCAGGTTCCCATCGGGGTTAACAGCGAACTTGAGGGTGATGACCTGACCTTGACGGGGATGGTGGCTAGTTTGGACGGAAAAAAGTTGATTAAGGATTCTATCAGCGGTAAACGGGAGGGGGCCGAATCCTTGGGCCGGGAATTAGCCGAGCAGTTGCGCCACCAGGGAGCCGATGAGATTCTGGCGACTATTTTTGCAGAAGTCGGGCGAGGTTAACCGCAAGCTGAAATTTCTAGGCTTTTTCGACGATTAAATCCACCAAGCTGTCCACGAGGCGGTCTTTCTCAAAGGGAACCACCTCCCGCCCGTGGAGTAATTCTTGCAGCATCAAGTAATAAACCACCGAACCGAGCAAGATGCGGGCGATCGCTTCTGGGTCGCGATAATCAGAATGGGTGGACAGATATTGGGTCAAGGTGGCAATGGCGGGCTTGGCAAGGTTTTTCACAAAAATCCGGGCTAATTCGGGAAAGCGCCCTGATTCACCCACAATTAAGCGAATAAACGCCATATATTCCGGGTCTTTTTCCCGATCGAGGGCTTTCGTAGCAACGTGGCGCAAAACTTCTGCCGGGTCTCCTTGTAATATTGTGCGATCGAAGATACCCGGAAAGCGCTGCTGGGCCAGACGGCGTACCAGGGCGGCAAATAAGCTTTCTTTATCCTGAAAATAGCTATATACCGTTGCTTTGGAAACACCAGCGGTCTTGGCGACCCGATCCATACTGGTAGCTGCATAGCCGTGGGCTAAAAACTCCTGCATCGCTCCTTCCAGAATTCGTTCCGCTTTCTCGCTGGGGTCGGGCGCTGCTGAGGTCATGGAATTGTTGATTGATCTAACCATTGGTCAATGATAGGACAAAACCTCTTGACAACATCATACTAAACGGTTTAGTGTAATCACAGGAACAGAACTAGACAGTTTAGTTTTATGGGATGCCAACGGTTCCAGCGAGGAGAAGATATGTTACAAGGCTGGCAAACTGACACCACTCAAAAAATCCGGGGAGTCTGGAAGGAAGGACGGCGGGGGCTGATGGGCGCGGCGCTGTTGCTGGCCGCTGGCACGGCGGGATACGTGGTGTGGCAGTCCCGATTGGTTCCCAGTACGCCGGAGGTTCCGGCCCAGGTAACGCCTCAAATTCGCACCGTTACCACCCTAGGCCGCCTAGAACCCGCTGGAGAAGTCATTGAGGTCTCTGCCCCCGCAGCCGGAGAGCGCAGTAACCGCATCGACAAGCTTTTGGTTGCAGAAGCGATCGCGTGGTCGAGGGTCAGGTCATTGCGGTGTTGGACAGTGAGGCTCGCTTAACGGCTGCCTTGCAGCAAGCTCAAGCGGAGGTACAGACGGCGGCGGCACGGTTGGCCCAGGTTCGTGCGGGAGCAAAGCGGGGAGAAATTGCCGCCCAAGCCGCACGATTTGAGCAACAGCAAGCAGAATTGACCGGACAAATCCCTACCCAACGGGCAACCATTGCTACCCTGGAGGCCGAGCTGCAAGGGGAAAGACAGGCCCAGCAAGCGGCCATCGATCGCGTTGCCGCCGAAGCCCGCCAGGCCCGTACCGATTGCGATCGCTTTCAGAGCCTATTTCGCAGTGGAGCGGTGGCTGAGCAGGAGCGAGACCAAGCCTGTTTAACTGCTGAAACTGCCCAAGAACGCCTGCAAGAAGCCAGAGCCAACCTTAATCGCATTGTTTCCTCCCGCCAGGAGCAGATCCGGGAAGCCCAGGCTAATCTAGAGCGCACCGTCGCCACCCAGGAGCAGCAAATTGCCGTCGCCCAAAAAACCCTGGAGGCGATCGCGGAAGTGCGTCCTGTGGACGTGGAAATTGCCGCCAGTGAGTTGAGCGTGGCCCGGGCTGCCGTGGTTAGGGCCCAAGCCGACCTCGACCAAGCTTATGTCAAATCCCCCCAAGCCGGTCAAATTCTGGACATTTTAGCCCGTCCTGGGGAATTGGTCGGAAACGAAGGCATTGTGGCAATTGGCCAGACCCAGCAGATGTACGCGATCGCCGAAGTGTACGAGAGCGATATCCCCAAGGTGCAGGTCGGCCAGCCCGTGACGGTGACCAGCGATGCCCTGGGAGGCGAATTGCACGGAACGGTGGCCGAGGTAGGCCTGCAAGTTTTACGACAAGACGTGGTTAACACCGACGCGACGGCAGATGTTGACGCCCGCATCGTTGAGGTAAAAGTGCGTTTAGATGAGGAATCGAGCCGGAAAGTCACCGGATTGACCAATCTACAAATCACGGCTCAAATCCAGGTCGATCCAGTAAACGGGACGAACTGATTGGGACAGTTACGATTCCTTTCAGCGATTCATTGGAGGCAGAATAATATGGTGCAGTGGTTTGAGAAAATTAAGAACAGAACGCCCCTAGGATGGCTGCAATTAAGTCATGAAAAAGGACGTTTGTTGGTGGCAGTAGCAGGGGTTGCTTTCGCCGATATCCTGATGTTTCTGCAGCTTGGATTTCAGGCAGCCCTCTTCAACAGTGCAACCCGCTTGCATGAAAACCTCAACGCTGAACTGGTTTTACTCAGTCCCCAAGCCCGAAATCTCAATGACATGTCAGATTTTCCCCGGCGCAGGATCTACCAGGCAATGGACGTACCTGGCGTTACCAATGCCGAATCCCTTTATGTTTATTTTGTGAATTGGAAAAACCCTCAAACCCGCAAACAAACTGCCGTCCTAGCAGTAGGATTCGATCCGTCTAATCCCGCTTTTTCCTTACCAGAGGTCAACGAACACTTATCGGAAATTCGACTTCCAGAGCGCGTGTTATTTGACCGAGCTTCCAGAGGTGAATACGACCAAGTTGTTGCTCAAGTCGATGCGGGTGAGTCTGCGAAAACTGAAGTTGATGGGCGGACGATTAAGATCGTTGGGTTGTTTAAAATCGGCGCTTCTTTCGGGGCTGACGGCACGATTATTACCAGCGATCAGAATTTTCTGCGCCTGTTTCCAAGCCGTAATTCGGGTAATGTCAGCGTGGGTTTATTAGATCTTGACCCCCAGGCCGATCCCCAACAAGTGACTCGCGCCCTAAATCATTACTTGCCGGAAGATGTCTATGCGCTCACCAAGGCAGAATTTATTGAATTTGAGCAAAACTACTGGCAAAATAATACGGCTATCGGCTTTATTTTCAATTTAGGGGTGACGATGGGGTTTATTGTCGGGGTGATTATTGTCTATCAAGTCCTCTCCACTGATGTCAACGCTCACCTCAGCGAATACGCGACCTTTAAAGCCATTGGCTACCGTAATCGTTATTTCCTGGGCGTCATTTTTGAAGAGGCTCTGATTCTCGCTTTTTTGGGTTTTATTCCGGGAATCACAGTTTCTTTGGGGTTATACCGTCTCACCCGTCAGGCGACCAATTTACCCCTTTATTTAACCTGGTTCGAGCGATCGCCGTATTTTATTAACCCTGGTCATGTGTTCAATTTCAGGCGCGATCGCCACTCGCAAACTGCAATCGGCCGATCCAGCAGATATTTTCTAGGGATTTCCTGTTTTGAGTGAATTTGCCGCAATTATTGCTGGACTAATCCGATGAACACCCCATCAATTCCTCCCGTCATTGAAATTGCCCACCTTGACTATTTTTTTGGGGAAGGCAAACTCCGCAAACAAGTGCTGTTTGAGATTAACCTCCGCGTTAAGGCAGGGGAAATTATCGTCATGACCGGGCCCTCTGGTTCCGGCAAAACCACCCTCCTAACCCTCATCGGTGCTTTGCGATCGCCCCAGGACGGCAGTTTGAAGATTCTGGGACAGGAACTGGTGGACGCAACCCCCAGACAACTGGTAGAAGCACGACGGCACAACGGCTATATTTTCCAGGCTCACAACCTCCACCACAGCCTCACCGCCCTGCAAAACGTCCGCATGGGTCTGGAAGTCAGCGGTAAATTTAGCCAGAAAGGGATGAATGACCGCGCCGCGGCTATCTTAGAACAAGTCGGACTGGCAGACCACCTCCATTACTATCCGGCCAACCTCTCTGGCGGACAAAAACAGCGCGTGGCGATCGCCCGTGCCCTGGTCAGCCACCCGAAGCTGGTTTTAGCAGACGAACCGACAGCCGCCTTAGACAGTAAATCCGGGCGGGAAGTCGTCACCTTGATGCAAACCTTGGCCAGAGAACAGGGCTGCACCATTATTTTGGTCACCCACGACAACCGCATCCTTGACGTTGCCGATCGCATTGTTCACCTGGAAGACGGGCGACTGGTTAGAGATAATGCGCCCGTTCCTGCTGCCCAGCCAGCGGGGCGGCTCGAATAAATCCCCAGCAATTGCTAATAATGTGAGCTTTCTGATGATCTATTGCCTCAATTAGTTGCTAGTTTAAGAGAAGTTTAATAGTCCCTGGAAGCGCAGCGCAACCCAAGCCAGAGGCTTGCCCATCGACATTCCTGGGGTTATTAGCTAAAGTGGTAATGAGTTTAGCTTAGTCTGCGAATCCCTTCACGCCTCACCCATGAACAACCCAGGGGCAACAACGAAACCGATTCGCTCGCTGGAAGATGCCCTTGAACGCTGTCAGGCCTTAGGAATGCGTTTAAGCCGCCAGCGTCGGTTTATCTTGGAATTATTGTGGCAAGCCCAGGAACATCTCTCGGCCCGAGAAATCTACGATCGCCTCAACCAGCAGGGCAAGCACATCGGTCACACTTCGGTCTATCAAAATTTGGAAGCCCTTTCCGGGCAGGGAATCATTGAATGTGTAGAGCGCTGTGACGGCAGGCTTTATGGTAACGTCAGCGATGCCCACAGCCACGTCAATTGCCTGGATACCAATCAAATTATCGATGTTACGGTGGAATTGCCCCCGGAATTGCTCCAGCAGATCGAGGAACAAACTGGGGTCAAGGTGGTGGAGTATCGCATTGATTTCTTTGGCTACAGGCATGCCCCTCCGGACGGGGCGGCGGATTCCGTGGCTTCTTGAGGAATTTCCCGGCAAAATCGCCAGGGATGAAGGGGTACCCGGATTTGTGTCCTTGTAATTATTGATAGCGAAAGAAGTTTGCGATCGCCCCCTAAAATTAAAGAATGCTCTCTGTGGGCTGCTGTTTTAAGGGCGTCAAGGGCAAATCATGACTGCTAATCTGCCTTCCCGACCGCTGGCTTTACTTCTGGTAGACAGCGATCCGATTTTTCGCCTGGGTTTAGTGACGGTTTTGGGAGACGTTGCTGACCGGCCAGCCATCGACCAGACTGCTACCCAAGATGGAGCCTTAGCCCGTTTGGGGCAACAGGGCTTCGACATTATTCTGGTTGCCCTCAATCAAGACCCGGACTGGCTGAATTTCTGCCAAACCCTGAGGAGTAGCTATCCTAACCTCCCATTGCTGATTTTAGGAACTGCGCCCAGCCAGCAAGCCGCAGCCCAAGCCGTCGGTGCCCAGGGATTTTGTGTTAAAGGGATTGCCGTTGGGGAATTGGTTGGAGCTATTCGCCAGGTCGTAGGGGGAGCCACCTACGTGGCCCCAACCCACAGCTCCTGCCGTTGCCGCCGGCCA
>JAAUTE010000309.1 GCA_012031815.1 Chloroflexaceae bacterium | reverse complement strand
GGTTGCTCGCTCTACCGGAGAAGTTGCTTCCTGGCGTGGCTTATTTTGTTCCCACCCAGCAACGGGCGATCGCCCTGACCATCGACGACGGCCCTGATGGCAAAACCACTCCCGCTATTTTGCAAGTTTTAGGGCAATATCAAGCTAAAGCCACGTTTTTTCTGATAAGTTCCCGCATCGCTGGCAACGAAGGGCGATCGCCCAATTAATCGAGGAGGGCCACGAAATCGGCAATCATTTAACAGAAGACCGCTGGAGCATTTGGCTATCTGAGGCAGAATTACGCGAAGACGTGACAGAAGCAGGTAAGATTCTCGCTCGATTTGCCCTAATCCGCTGGCTGCGGCCCGGCGGCGGTTTCTATAGCCATGCCATCCTGAAAATTGCGGCTGAAAATGGCTACCGCGTGGTTTTGGGGTCAGTTTTTCCCTACGATACCCATATTCCCTCGGTTTGGTTTGCTTCCCGCTTTATCCTCGCCCGCACCCGGCCCGGCGACATCCTTGTCCTCCACGATGGGGGCGCGAGGGGCGATCGCACCGCTAAAACCCTGTCCCAGATTTTGCCCCAACTTCAGCGCCGAGGCTATGAAATCGTCAGCCTCTCTACCCTCGTTGACTCAGCGCTTTAAAACACAGTGAGCGTCAGTTGCGATCGCCAACAAAAATTAAAATAAAAAAGCGCAGCCTGTCACTGCCTTAACAACTACGCTTTATCCTAAACAAAGGTATAGCGACGATAAGGAGAAAATATTGGTCACTACAACATCCTTTAAAACTGCCAAATCAGAAGAAATCTTTACCGCCGCCCAAAAATTGATGCCTGGTGGCGTCAGCTCTCCCGTCCGCGCCTTCAAATCCGTTGGGGGACAGCCGATTGTCTTCGATCGCGTTAAGGGAGCCTATATTTGGGACGTAGACGGCAACCAGTACATCGACTACGTAGGAACCTGGGGCCCTGCGATTTGCGGCCACGCCCACCCCGAAGTGATTGGGGCACTCCACGACGCCCTGGAAAAAGGCACCAGTTTTGGCGCGCCCTCTGCCTTAGAAAACGTGTTGGCAGAAATGGTCATTGAAGCCGTTCCCAGCATGGAAATGGTGCGTTTTGTCAACTCAGGAACCGAAGCCTGCATGTCCGTCCTCCGCTTGATGCGGGCCTTCACCGGACGGGAGAAAATCATTAAATTTGAAGGCTGCTACCACGGTCACGCTGATATGTTCCTGGTTAAGGCCGGATCGGGAGTCGCGACCCTGGGCTTGCCCGACTCCCCCGGCGTCCCCAAAAGCACGACCAGCAGCACCTTAACCGCGCCCTACAACGACCTGCAAGCTATTAAAGCCTTGTTTGAAGCTAATCCCGGAGAAATTGCCGGATTAATCCTAGAACCCGTCGTTGGTAATGCGGGGTTTTATTCCCCCCCGATGCGGGTTTCCTGGAAGGATTGCGGGAGCTAACCCAAGACCACGGTGCTTTACTGGTGTTTGATGAAGTAATGACCGGTTTTCGCATTGCTTACGGTGGCGCTCAGGAAAATTCGGCATTATGCCCGATCTGACCACGTTAGGCAAAATTATCGGCGGCGGCCTACCTGTGGGTGCCTACGGCGGGCGTCGCGACATCATGGCAATGGTAGCTCCCTCCGGGCCGATGTATCAGGCGGGAACCCTCTCCGGCAATCCCCTAGCCATGACTGCTGGCATTAAAACCCTGGAATTACTGCAAAAACCAGGGACTTACGACTATCTCGATCGCATCACCGGCCAGCTCATCAACGGCTTGTTGGCGATCGCCAAAGAGGCTGGACACGAGGTTACGGGCGGACACATCAGCGGCATGTTCGGCCTGTTCTTTACAGGCAACAGCGTTCACAGCTACGAAGACGCCAAAACCTGCGATACGGCTAAATTCGCTCGTTTTCACCGGGGAATGCTAGAACATGGAGTTTATCTAGCGCCGTCCCAGTATGAAGCCGGATTTACCTCGGTGGCCCACAGGGACGAAGATATTGAGCGCACCCTGGCTGCGGCTGCCTTGGTTTTGCGGAATCTTTAAGCCAGACCGGCGGGAAAAACCGTTAAGCGGGGCTTAGCTTACCAGAAATTACTGGGGGTTAAGCCCTTTTTGTCCTGTAATCAACGGTAATTGATGAATTGCAGGGCTACTGGATAATCTTCCTGGCGCAGCCTATTCATCACCGCTTGCAGGTCATCCTTGGATTTAGCGGAGACGCGCACCGCATCGCCCTGGATCGAGGACTGCACTTTCTTAAACTCGTCGCGAATCAGCTTGGCGATCGCTTTTGCCAGTTCGGGATTGATGCCCCGCTTGAGGGTAATGACTTGACGGACGCGGTTGCCACTGGAAGCCTCAATTTTGCCAAATTCAAAGATTTTCTGGGATAAATTGCGTTTAGCGACCTTGGTACGCAGCACATCATGCACTGCATCCAGGGTAAATTCGCTATCGGTATGGATGGTCAGGCTTTCGTCGGCCAATTCTAAGGTTGTATTGGTATTTTTCAAGTCAAAGCGGTTTTTAAGTTCTCGGAGGGTTTGATCCACCGCATTCACCATTTCCTGGCGATCGAAGTCGCTGACGATATCAAAAGAATAGGTTGAAGTCATCGCAAAACAGGTCTCTAACGGCCCAGTTCGATGGTAACACGGGGATAGCGCCATCACTGGTCTAGAAAAGGGGCTGGCCAATCCCGCTTGACTTCCAGGGGCGCTCCAGGGGGGAGGGTTGGTAAGGTAGCACTGAGATCGAGCCAGGGGAGCAGTTGCCCCGGTTGAAAGGTGCGGCTCATCACCACATAAATTGAGGTCTGATCGACGCCGATCGCCGCTGCGATCACTGAATCCCAGGAACCTTTGAGACAGTCTTGGCAATGCCAGCAGCCATTTTCCCAGTAAAGGCGGCGCTGAAACTGGAAGGGAGCCGTTTTTTTGCCGGTAATTAGCAGTTTTTGCAGAAGCTTGCGGATTAAATTCGGGAAGAAGCGCCCCGCACTCAGCATTACCAACCGCAAAATCATTAAATTCCCTGGGGTCATTTGTTTTTGCTTGGCCCAGCCCAGCTTGCCGGAGATGATAATCTCGTCTTCCTTGACCTCCACGGAGTAGCGATCGACCAGGTGACCCACGGCATTGCTCAGGCGTTTTCCCTCCCTGACCAATAGGGAAAATTGGCTGTCAGAGGCCACCAAGCGCCCCTGCTGAAACAGTTTAAAGACACCGCCTTTATTGAGGGCTAGGTACAGTTCCGTATCCTGGCGGCGATCGCATAACATTCCGCCTTCATGCAGCCAGAAGCGACCCTGGGGCCGGGGCGACAGGGGCGGGCGCTCTACCACAAAATCTCGCCAGGCCAGCAGATAATTCCAGGCGTGGTGGCCGATGATGTGATCGTCGCTGTAACAAGGGCCCGCCCCCCAGTCAATCCTTGCAAAAAGCGATCGTTGATGTTGAGGGCCGCAGGCAGCCACTGGCCCACTAATTCAAAGCCGTGGGGGAAAAAATTATAGGTGTTGCGGCTGGTATATTCGCCGCCGTAGGAGCCGTCGGGATGGACGAATTGAGCGGCAAGATCTACGGCTTTAATCAGGGCTTCCTGGAGTTGGGGAGTCGGGTTCAAGCTGTAAACCCTGGCCAGACAGGAAATCGTCAGGGTATGGTAGCCCGGATCGCACCCTTCGTATTCCTGAAACCAGCCTTCTGGATTTGCCAGGACAGCACTTGTTCCAAACGCGACGCCTTCGCACCCTCCCAGCGATCGCTTTGCAAAAGTTGGCCCAGTAATTCCAGACACAATACAATGAGAGCCTGATGGTTGGCGAGGCGGCCACTTTCTTGATGGCGGGCCAGCCAGTCGGCCCGCTTCACAAAAAAACGGAGAATTTCGGGATTATGCAGCCCTAGCAAGCGATAACTTTCGATGCAGGCTAGCAAGGAAAAGGCCGCCGCCCCCGCCGCCCGCTCAAAGGGGAAATAATCGTCGCAGGAACCGTCCCGATGGGCAGTTCTAGCGGCAAACTGAATTCCCGCTTCTACCCAATCGCGAATAGCTCCCTGGTGATAGAAGGGATTATTTTTAAGGTTGGTGTC
>JAAUTE010000308.1 GCA_012031815.1 Chloroflexaceae bacterium | reverse complement strand
ATCACAGACTGCAAGCCAAAAATCAAAACAATGCCCCCAAAAGACACGCCGCTCCCCAAAAATTGCCAAAAATTTAGGCGGGCCTTCAGAAAATCACTGAGAGCAACAAGACTAAGGGCGTGTCCAGCCGTCCCAACAAAATGACCTTGACCGCTGCGGTGCGAGCCAGTGCTTCATAATAAATCGCCGGAGCCAGCACCCCGGAGAGGATCGCCACACTGAAAATTCCCAGCCAATCCCTGGAAGATAGCGCTCGAAAGCTGCTTAATTTAAGCTTGTTTCGATAAATTAAACTTAGCGATAGCAGGGCACAAACATTTCCCGCAAAAAAAACATTGCAAAAAGAAACCGGATTTTCCCCCTCAATAAAATTGCGATCGCCGATTTCAATAATGCGTTTCGTGACAGGATTGGACGCCCCGAAAATTAGTGCCCCCAGCCACAAATAACCAAGACTAGGTAAGTGCTGAAGTCGTTGTAGCATTTGACGGAACGGGGGCAGGGAGGTCATAATAATCCGCTCGCTTAAATCCTAAATCATCTGGAATTTCTAATTCTACGTCACCTGATCCGGGCGGTAAGCGAAGCCATGTCGAAGGCTGATCGCCCGCCGGGGTTTTTTCGATCCTGGCGAAATTATGGCACGAACCGAATTCCTGAATTCACCCCATGACTCCCCGTTCAATCCCAAAATTTCGCCATTCACGAAGAAATTCGCTCAATTAGTTCCCAAGCTCCAGGATTTAACCCCTGCGATCGCCAACCGTCATTCCCCGCCGCCGAGGCCATCGACAAATCCTGACATTACCAAACAGGCTCGGACAATCTCCCTCTCAATACCACTTCCTGAGTAATCTTGCCCTGGTCAGAGGCGATCGGCGCTCCATCCACCCAGGGGACTGCTAACTGCTGCTCCCATAGAACTAGCCTCAAAAATAGCCCCTCGCCTAAATTACTTACAGGAATCCCGGCACAAAGCCCACGCGCTTCAGCCGTGGGATGTAGTGTCGCCGCCTTTAGGCGGAGTATTGGGCAAGGATTTAATGTAATCCCTAAGAACTTCGGACATTGACAGTTCTTGAGCCTCTGCGTACTTTTTCAGTCTCAAATACTCTTTCTCACTAACAATTAGTTGCAATCTCTTTGATCTCGCCATGAGCTATTTTGTGCGTATAATATTGAGTATAGCGGACAGGGTAATCAACCGCTTTAAAAACCCATGTAGCCGAAAGGTTCTACGTCTGCACCTTGACAATCAAAGATATGGGGTTCTACCTAATTGTTCTAGTTTCTACCTGTAGGTAGGTAAAATCTTTGCAGGAACTAGACAAAGCAGCATTTGGAGTAAAACACTTCAATTCAAGCAAATTTTGTAGAAATACAACTAGGGTGGGGCGCACCCAAAGTTAAAGCTTGGGGAGAGAACCACCTCTGGGCTAAGAATCGCAAGGTACTTAGCTTAAGTGGACTCGGTGAACCAAGAATCCCATGCCTTTAGCGTAGCGGAGGCATGGGAGCGTCAACCTAGGAAAAGACCCCAACCCTGGCGTCCTCTCCAAGAACTGTCTGTGTCTAACTCGCAACCTGAGGAGGAAATTCTGGGACTGGCTCTTTCGCGATCGACCAGGCAGTCCTAAACTTGACAAGAGGAGGTCAGCAGTCGCGAGGTCTTATTTGTGAAAAGAGTATTAGCGATCATTCTTGGCGGCGGTGCAGGCACTCGCCTTTATCCCCTGACAAAGCTCCGGGCTAAACCCGCCGTTCCTCTGGCCGGCAAGTATCGACTAATCGATATTCCGGTTAGCAATTGCATTAACTCAGAAATTCTCAAAATCTACGTTCTAACCCAATTTAACTCCGCTTCGCTCAACCGCCACCTCAGCCGCACCTACAACTTCGCTGGATTTATCGAAGGCTTTGTAGAAGTGTTAGCGGCCCAACAAACCCAAGAGAACCCCAGTTGGTTCCAAGGGACTGCCGACGCGGTACGTCAATACCTATGGCTTTTTGCCGAGTGGGATGTGGATGAATACCTGATTTTTATCGGGAGATCACCTCTATCGTATGGATTACCGCGATTTCGTTGCCCGCCACCAAGAAACCAACGCAGATGTTACCCTGTCCGTGGTTCCCATTGATGAAAAGCGAGCTTCGTCCTTCGGCTTGATCAAAATTGACGATCGCGGGCGCATTATCGACTTTAGCGAAAAACCCAAAGGAGATGCCCTCAAGCAAATGTCCGTAGACACGACCTGCCTGGGTTTATCCCCTGAAGAGGCCCAATCCAGCCCCTATATTGCCTCTATGGGCATCTACGTGTTTAAAAAAGAGGTTTTGATCGATTTGCTCAGCAAAAACTCCGAGCAAACGGATTTTGGTAAAGAAATTTTGCCAATGTCGGCTAAGGACTACAACGTCCAAACCTATCTATTTAAAGGCTACTGGGAGGACATTGGAACTATTGAAGCGTTCTATCACTCCAACCTAGCCCTGACGCAGCAACCGAAGCCCGCCTTTAGCTTCTACGACGAAGGTGCGCCCATCTATACTCGCGCGCGCTATCTGCCGCCCACCAAGATGCTGAACTGCACGGTGACAGAATCGATGATTTCCGAAGGCTGCATTCTTAAAGATTGCCGCATTCACCATTCAGTACTGGGCATACGCTCTCGTGTGGAAGCCGACTGCACCATTGAGGACGCGCTGTTGATGGGAGCTGATGCTTACGAGCCGTTTGCTGAGCGCCAAGGAGGCCGGGTTTCCGGCAAAATCCCCATTGGCATTGGGGAAGGCAGCACGATTCGCCGCGCCATTGTTGACAAGAATGCTCGCATCGGACGGAATGTAACCATCGTTAACAAGGAACGGGTTGAGGAATCTAACCGGGAAGATCTGGGGTTTTATATCCGCAGCGGCATTGTTGTGGTGATTAAAAACGCCACCATTCCTGATGGCACACTTATCTGAACTTTGAGGGTTTATCGGTGGTTTCCCTCGCGTTCAAAGCTAACGGGTTGAGAATGCAGGTTTATCTTTGGTTCTTGATTGGGTTGCCGGGCAGTGGTAAGTCTTATTTGGCTAAGCAGCTTGCCCGTCAATCTCCAGGCAGTTCCATTATTTCAACGGATGCTCTGCGGGCCCACCTATTCGGTCATGAAGCCCTTCAAGGCCCCTGGCCTTTGATTTGGCAGGTTGTAGAGCAGCAGTTAGCCTTGGCTGTGGGTCAAATTCTGTCCGGACGCATCCCTGGCGCGATTTATGATGCTACCAATTGTGCCAGGCGGCAGCGCCGAGAAGCGATCGCCCTAGCGAAGGGGGTCGGATTTACACAAATCATGGGGATTTGGGTGAATACCCCCTTAGAACTCTGCTTAGAGCGCAATCACAACCGGGAGCGAGTGGTTCCCAAAGAGGTCATTTTACGGATGTCTCGCCAACTGGCCGGTGCGCCTCCGGCTTTAGGAGAGGGGTTTGCCGGGCTGGTTTGTAAGCGCCCTCCTGGGATTGGCCGCCCCTGGAGCAACACCAGCGATCGCAAGTGTGGATATTGCGGACTAGAAGGCGGGTAGAAACCGAACTTAGCTGAGGCAACGGGACTGTTACTTTAAAACTCGAGAGGTATTCTAGAAATAATTTCTTAAATTTTATTGATTACGCTTGAGCTTCGTTGCAGACAGTCTTGAGTCAAGGGAGAGTTAAAAGTAGATGGCAGCCACGGATTTTAAAGATTATTACGCCATCCTGGGTGTTAGCAGAAGTGCCAGCGCAGAAGAGGTTAAGAAAAAATTCCGCAAGCTAGCCCTGAAGTATCACCCCGATCGCAACCCTGGCAATCAGGAAGCCGAGGCCCGTTTTAAAGAAATCAGTGAAGCCTACGAGGTTATTTCCGATCCGGAGAAACGGCGTAAATACGACCAGTTTGGCCAGTACTGGAACCAAGCAGCCCAGGCTTATTCGGGGGGAGCGACGGGAACGCCAGCGGATTTTGGAGGCTTTGATTTTAGTCAGTATGGCAGCTTTGAAGATTTTATTAATGAGCTGTTGGGACGTTTTTCCACCCCTGGCAGTAGCAGTCAGTCTTATAGCTACCAAACGTCTACCAGTAG
>JAAUTE010000048.1 GCA_012031815.1 Chloroflexaceae bacterium | reverse complement strand
TGCTCAGTCGGAGTACATGCTTCTGACATCGGGGATACAATGCTTTCTGCATCGGGATACAATGCTTCTGCATTGGGATACATTGCTTCTGTATCAGGATACATTTTCCGAGAGGGCGACAATCATGCTGTCCTGGCTGGGGTCGAACTGCCAAGCGGCTACTGGTTCCAACGCCCCCGTCAAAAATTGCGCCCGACAGGCCCGACGCTGTACCTTGCCGCTGGAGGTTTTGGGAATGCTCCCCGGTTTGAGCAGGACAATGGCAAAGGTTTCAATGAGATGCTCCTGGGCGATCGCCACGCGGATGGCGCGAAAAATTTCTTCCTCGTCAAGGCGGCGCAGGGCGGTACGCTCTACTTCCTGTACGATGATCAAGCGTTCGTCCCCGGCGGCCTCCACCGAAAAGGCGGCCCCCGCATTAGCCCGCAGCGCTCCATGACAAACTTGCACCGTGGTTTCAATGTATTGGGGATAGTGGTTGCGCCCCAGAAAATCATGATGTCCTTGAGCCGTCCCGTAATATACAGCTCCCCTTCCCGCCAAAATCCCAGATCCCCCGTCCGCAAGAAGGGCCCTTCCCCCGAATCCGCTAGATAAGCTTGAAAAGTTTCTGCCGTAGCCTCCGGCTGCTGCCAGTACCCTTTCCCCAGGCCCGCTCCGGCAAACCAAATTTCCCCCACCTGGTTGTCCGGGGCAGCGCTGGCGAGTTTCAGCATCGACAATCAAAACGCGATCGCCTAGATACGTCCAGCCACAACTGACCACCGGCTGGGCCTCGGTTGCAGCCCCGGCCACAACAACCTGATTTTGTTGCAGGGCGGCGCGATCCACCGGAATAATTTTCGGCTCCGTGGCTTTTCGTCCCCCGGAAATAAATAAAGTCGTCTCCGCCATGCCGTAGCAAGGATAGAAGGCTTGGGGGTTAAAACCACAGGGCCCAAAGGTGGCCGCAAACCGGGCCAGGGTTTTCGCTCGCACCGGCTCCGCTCCCGAAAAGGCCAAATCCCACTGATTTAAATCGAGAGCTGCCAACTGTTCCGGCGTCACTTTATCGCAGGCTAAATCGTAGGCAAAATTGGGCCCGCCGCTGGTGTGAATGCCGTAGCGGGAAATACTTTGCAGCCAACAGTGGGGTTTTTGGATCAAGGTGATGGGCGACATTAGCAGCATGGAACAGCCCACATACAGCGGATGGAGAATTCCGCCCACCAGGCCCATGTCATGAAAGAGCGGCAGCCACATCAACACCTGGGTTTCGGGGCCATGCTCAAAAGCTAGGCGAATCACCTCGGCATTGTGTAGTGCGTTGCCGTGGGTGAGCATCACGCCTTTGGGGGAGCCAGTGGAACCCGAAGAATACTGAAAATAAGCCACCGTTTCGCGATCGCAATTGGGGTCTCGCCAAGCTTCAGCCCCACCGAGATCAAGGCTATCCGTGGCCAGCCAGGGCAGGGCAGATAATTGAGGGACAGCAACGGACGCCGCCGGTTTTTGGCCTGCCAGCAATTCTGCCACGCTCAGGAGGGCGCTGGCTTGGGAAGACTCAGCCCGCTCAGCGATTTCTAGGAGGGATTTTCCGTGGCGCGGCGGGTTACAGGCAATGGCGATCGCCCCGCGTAGAGACAGCCAAAAAACGCCGCCGCAAAGGCCAAGCCCCGATGGTAGGGATAGACCAGTAATACGCGATCGCCCACCTGAATCACCTCCTGCAAGTGGGCCGCGATCGCCCTGGCCTGTCGGTCGAGTTCGCCGTAGGTCAAACTGCCAGAAACCCTTTCCCCGTCTCCGAGAAACCCAAAAATTTGGCGATCGCCTTGGGTGGCGCTGCGGTCTCTAAGCAGGTGAACTAAACTGGCGTATTCCATAACCTCTCCCTTAACACTGGAGCTTAATTTAACCCTTTCAGCTAAACAACAGCAAGGGGTTGAACGATAAAGTGAAGAGTCCCCCAATGACAAACCCCATGAATATTCAGGATCTGCAACAACGTATTACCGTCAATTCCGAAATTTTTAATGGCAAGCCAATTATTAGAAGCAGGCGCTTAGCGGTTGAACACATCTTCGGTATTTAGAATAATTGCTAATTCTCCAAAATCCTTGTCCAAGGTTACTAAAACCCGCTGTTCATTGTAAGCAAAATTGCCCGATCGCCGGGATCTTTGGGCCAATTGCCAGTCCAGATTGCATCGTATCCTTCTTTCACTTGGGATGTGTGCCGAGCTGGGTGGCGGCTGCGGCTTCCTGATCGGCGGGAGAACTGGCTTTAATCGCCGAACCACTGGCGATCGCCAAATAAACCCCCCACAGCACCACCACAAAGGCCCCGCCATTAAACCAGCTCAGCCGCTCGCCAAAAATAATCCAGCCCGCGATCGCCGCCACCACCGGCTCCAACAAAAAGGCGATGGCCACCACCCCAGAGGACAGCCGATTGAGGGAGAAGGCAATCAGTCCTTGTCCAAAAATCTGACTGAGCAGCGCCAGTGCTAGCACTGCCAGCCAAGTCCGGCCCGTCGTCGGCAAAATTCGTTGCTCCAGTCCCAAAACATAGACCCCCGCCGTTAGGGTTGCCACCAGGGAACTTCCCAACAGAACCAGCGTGGCAGGACGGCGAGCGCGCAGTTGCTCCACCAACAGCAAGTAAGCACTCATAAAAATCGCCCCAAATAAGGCGATCGCATCCCCCTGCAAATGGCGGGCCGACACCTGAAAATCCCCTGCCGCAATGGCCGCCGCCCCCACCAAAGTCACGATCATTCCCAAAAAAAATTTGGCGATCGAACCGCTGCCGCCACAACAACCAGGCCCCCAGTGCCGTAAAAATGGGAGCCGAACAGCTTAAAACCGTCGCATTGGCCACGGTCGTTCGAGCTAAAGCCAGCGCCCACAGTGTCAGATCCGTCGCCAGGGCCAAACCTGCCCCAATCAACAAAACCCCCTCTCGCCCCGTGAGCGGCTCCGACGCTCCCACCGTTTCCCGACGGCCCCGCTGGCTACTCGCCCAGATCCCCAAAAAAATGGACGCAATCCAAAACCGGTGAAAAATAGTGGCATAAGGCCCTATCTCTCCCTCGCTAATGCGGATAAAAATAGCCGAAAAAGAAGCCGCACAAATGCCAACTAACAGCGCAACCACTGCCGTAGACGAAGCCAACGTCGAAGAAGTCGGTTGGGAAAGCTCAAGACGATCCAATTGCATAAAGGAATTAAAAATCAAGGAAAATTTGAGGTTAGGCTAGCACAATCAACATCAAGGTCATTGCGGCAAACCTGCCTTTTCCAGTTTACAAATTTGCTCCACAAGCCAGGGACTTTTCTTCCTAGAGACTCAGCGAAAACCAGCTTTGCTTTGGCCCCCTTGCAACGATAAAATAACCAGTCAATTCCTGCTTAAGTGGAACCAGTGACCAGGGAAATCAGTCAAGGGAGGCGTTATTTTCCGGAGCAAAACCTTACCCAAATCAGGTTTTAATGTGCGCCTTGCTAGGGTTGAGTCAAGGGTGCTCTGGGGCTTCAGTAAAATTGTCCCCAAGCAGCCTGTCCCTGCATAGGGGTTTATTCTATTAGGGGAGAACCTCCTACTTTTCCTGAGTAGCGCTAACACTACACCTGTCGAGATTTAGGGTTGGGGATCATTTGTGCCTTTCCTCAGCACCCCTGAGAAAAAAGGCTCAAAATAAATGCTATAAAGTTAACTTAATGTAACAATCGCGCCGAGAATGAATGGTTTGTTTAGCTAATCAAACAAAAACCACTACTTTAGTCGCTCTTTTGCGCCAGCGAGCCGAAACGCAGCCAGCGCAAACAGCCTACACCTTTTTAGTGAACGGTGAAGATGCCACCCTCAGTTTGACCTATCGGGAGCTAGAGCAACAGGCCCAGGCGATCGCGGTTTATTTGCGCTCGGTTTGTGCCCCCAAAGACCGGGTGATGTTGGTGTATCCGCCCGGGTTAGAGTTTATTGCGGCCTTTTTCGGCTGTCTCTACGCGGGGGTGATTGCGGTTCCGGCCTATCCGCCCCGCCCCAATCGCTCCCTGTTGCGCCTCCAGAGCATGGTCAAAGATGCCCAGGCCACGGCGGCTCTCACCACCCAGTCGGTGCTGGCCACCCTGGAGCGGCGTTTGCTCCATGCCCCAGAATTACAGGGACTGTGCTGGCTGGCCACTGATACCTTGAGCGCCTCCCTGGGTTGGGGCTGGCAGCCCTCCGCGATTACAGAGGATACCATTGCCTTTTTACAATATACCTCCGGCTCCACCGCCGCTCCCAAGGGGGTGGCGATCGCCCACTGCAACCTCCTGCACAATTTAAGCCTGATTGAGCAATGCTTTCAACACACCCCAGCGAGTTGCGGCGCGATCTGGCTGCCTCCTTACCATGACATGGGCTTGATTGGGGGAATTTTGCAACCCTTGTATGTGGGGTTTCCTGTCGTGCTGCTCTCACCTTTGATGTTCCTGCAAAGCCCGATTCGCTGGCTGCAGCCATTAGCCGTCATGGAGCCACCACTAGCGGCGGGCCGAATTTTGCCTACGATCTCTGTGCCCGCAAGATTAGTAACGAGCAGCTCTCCAATTTGGATCTCAGCCGCTGGGAAGTGGCTTTTACGGGCGCGGAGCCGATTAATCACCACGCGCTCCAGCACTTTGCCCAAAAATTCGCCCCCTGCGGTTTCCAGCCCCGCGCTTTCTACCCCTGCTACGGCATAGCGGAAGCGACCCTCATCGTCTCCGGCGGCCATAAACAGGCTATCCCACTCTCAAAGCCCTGCAAAAAGAATCCCTGCGCCAGCATCGGGTGGCGATCGCCGCCCTGTCCGACCCCGAAGCCCGCGTCTTTGTCGGCTGCGGCCAGACCCTGCCGGGCCAGCAAATTCTCATCGTCCATCCCGAAAAACATACCCGCTGCGCCGACCAGGAAATTGGGGAAATTTGGCTGGCCGGCCCGAGCGTAGCCCAGGGTTACTGGAACAATCCTGCCCAGAGCGAAGCTACCTTCCAGGCTTTTCTGGCGGATACGGGAGAAGGGCCGTTTCTGCGTACCGGGGATCTGGGCTTCATTGAAGCAGGGGAGCTATTTATCACCGGACGGCTCAAGGATGTCATCATTATCAATGGCTGTAACTATTATCCTCAAGACATTGAGCGCACCGTCGAACAAAGCCACGACCATGTCCGCCCCCATTGTTGCGCCAGTTTTGCCATTGAGGTCGAGGGGGAGGAACGTCTGGCCATTGCCGTGGAGGTGGAGCGGCGCTATCACAATGGCAGCTCCCCCGCAGACCGACAGGCTCTGATTCAAGCCATCCGCCGCGCTGTTGCCAAACACCACGACCTGCAAGTCTACGCGATCGCCCTACTCAAACCGGGCAGCATCCCCAAAACCTCTAGCGGCAAAATCCAGCGGCACGCCTGTCGGAGTCGCTTTCTGGATGGTTCCCTGGCAACCTTGGACGGCTAGGCGACGGGCTTAAATCGTTCATTTGCTACAAAAATTGTTGTTTCTCACCTGTCCTGTCATTAATTTTCTATAATTCATGGATCGAACCTGGAAAGCCTGGCCCAACCGAGACTGGCTCATGAACCTGGGAAAAACCTGGCTGTGGCGCTATGAAACCCTGGTAGGACGCTACTCCCTGGTGGGAAACCGACCTTTTTTTGAAGCCGAGCAGTTTCCTTGGGTCGCTGAGTTTGAGCGCCACTGGCAAATTATCCGCCAGGAACTGGATCGCCTGCTGGAGTATGGCGATCGCCTGCCTAATTTTCAGGACATCTCCCCCGATCAGGTTGCCATCACCAACGACAATCGCTGGAAAACCTATTTTTTGTATGCCTACGGCGTTAAGGTTCCGGAAAATTGCCAGCGCTGTCCCGAAACCACCCGCCTGCTCGCTCTCATTCCCGGCATGAAAACGGCCATGTTTTCCATCTTGAGCGGGGGCAAGCACATCCCCGAACATCGTGGGCCCTACAAAGGCGTATTGCGCTACCACCTCGCCCTGAAAGTTCCCGGGCCGGCGGGAGCCTGTCGCATTCGCGTCCGGGATGAGATCCGGCCCTGGCAGGAGGGAAAAAGCCTGATTTTTGACGATTCCTATGTTCATGAAGCCTGGAATGACAGCGATGAAACCCGCGTGGTACTGTTTGTCGATGTCGTGCGTCCCCTGGCCTGGCCTTGGTCGTGGCTGAATCAGGGGCTGATTTTTGCCATCAGCCGCTCGCCCTTTATCCAGGATGCGATCGCCAACAATCGCCGCTGGCAACAAACCTTTACAGCCTCAGCCGGCCCCGGAGCGCAATCTTAAAAAAGTGAGGGGTTCAATTGAAAAACTGTCTGCTGCCGGGGGGGTGGGGGAAACCGACCCGGTAAAGTGAGATAAATTCTGGCAATACAAGCGTTAGCGCTCTGTAAATAAGTGTAGCGTCTGGAAATTCTCCCTCAGTCCCCCTAGCTAACCGTGCTTGGGAACTTTGTCTAGAATGGGTTGGGACTGGCTAGAGTAAGCTTCAGACGAGTCAGCGTGGTGGAGGAGTAACAATGACCTTGACGAACCCGTCTTGGAACGGGAAAAATAATCGTCAGAATCCTGAAAACAGCAGTGTACCGGTTTCTGCCTTAGCCTCATCTTGGGCTACACTGCCGACGGCTGCCGAAATCGCCAACTGGTTGACTTGCCAACTAGCGCAACGTCTCGAACTAGACATTCAGGAGATCGACCGGCACCAAGACCTCACTGAATACGGTCTAGATTCCATTGAGGCAGTCAATCTCTCTGGGGAATTGGAAACGTTTTTAGGCCGGCGGCTGTCTCCAACCCTACTGTGGGATTATCCGACCATTGCCTCCCTAGCCCAGTATTTGTCCGAGCAAAGCGTCACGACCAACGGCAGTTCTCCCGCAACCGGGGCGATCGCCGAGTTGCCGCAGAGTATTCCCAGGTGTCTCTGTGGCCCGAATATCGCCGCCTGCAACAACAACTAGGGGAAATTGAGCAACTTGGCCTGGGTAATCCCTTTTTTCTACCCCAGGAGCGGGTCGTCAACAATACCACCACCATTGGCGATCGCGAACTGATCAACTTTGCTACCTACAATTACGTAGGGCTGTGTGGCGATCCTCGGGTTTCAGCCGCAGCCCAGGCCGCCATCGATCGCTACGGAACCTCCGTGTCAGCCAGTCGCCTGGTTTCCGGGCAAAAGCCCCTCCATCAAGAATTAGAGCAGGCGATCGCCGATTTTATTGGAGCGGAGGCCAGCATTGTCTATGTAGGCGGCCATGCCACTAATGTCACCACCATTGGCCATCTCTTCGGCAAAGACGACCTGATTGCCTACGATGCCTTCAGCCACAACAGCATCATCCAGGGGTGCCTGCTGTCGGGAGCCTCCCTGTTGCCCTTTCCCCATAACGACTGGCAAGCCCTGGCATCCCTGTTACAAGAGCGCCGCCATCGCCATCGCCGGGTCTTGATCGCCATTGAAGGAGTTTATAGTACGGATGGTGATATTCCCAACCTCCCTGCCTTCGTCGAGCTGAAACAGCGCTATCAGACCCTACTTCTGGTGGACGAGGCCCACTCCATTGGGGCGATCGGGGCCACCGGTCGAGGCATTGGAGAACTCTTTGGCGTCGACCCTCACGCTGTGGACTTGTGGATGGGAACTCTCAGTAAATCCTTTGCCAGTTGCGGCGGTTATATTGCCGGCTCGCGGGAAATGGTTGAATATCTCAAATTTACCGCCCCTGGTTTTGTCTATAGCGTTGGCATTTCCCCCCCCAATGCAGCAGCTACCCTGACCGCAATTCAGGTGCTAAAGACCGAGCCTGAGCGCGTTGCTCGCCTGAGAGATGGCGCCCAGTTATTTCTCACCCTAGCCCAAAAGCGAGGGCTGAATACGGGATTAAGCCAGGGTTCCCCAGTAATCCCCGTAATCGTAGGCGATGCCTTAAAATCTGTCTGCCTCTCCCGCTTACTCTTTGAGCAAGGCATTAATGTCCCCTTCATGTTTTATCCTTCGGTTCCCAAGGATGCAGCCCGACTGCGATTCTTTGTGACTTGTAATCATACAGAAGAGCAGATTCGCTACACGGTTAAAATCGTTGCTGAAGCCCTCGATAAGTTGAATTAGTTAGGGAAGGCAAGCCCTGGGAGAATTCCTGTCGCTTTAATTTTCTGGTGGGAAGAAGCTGGCTCAGACTGCTAAAATTTGAGGCTGGTAAGGATTGTTAACGCGGGATTGAAGCATCTCATGTTTGATTGGCGCTGGTTGACACGTATTGTTTTGCTAGGCTGTAGCGGCTCGCTAGCAGTGGGAGCTTTCTGGCTGTCCCAACCGGAGCAACAGGCGGCTCCGACTCAAGACGATTTGGTCAGAGAGATGATTGCCGCATCCCGCTCAGCCCCAGCGAGAGAGGTTGTCGTTCGCGCCTTACCCACCTTGCCTCCTGCCCCTGCTCCCCAACCCCAGTCCTCCCCACCAGAAGCGTCTCCAGCTCAGCCGTCCTCACCAGCAACGCCTCAACCCAATCTGCAAGCCAGTCTAGAGCTATATTTGCCCTTGTTTGCGACGCCGACGGCCCTGGGTATGCTGGCCATCGGGACTGCCGAGGGAAATTATCGGGTTTGGGCCGAGGAAAAGACGCTGTTTGTACAGCCCACGGTGCATTATTTTGGCCATACTGACCCCGGCAATTTGTCCTGGGGTGAAAGGGTCACGAATTACGGTTCTTGTAGTGACCAGGGCCGCAGTGGCGGAGATATTAAACAGGCGGAACAGTATTGCTCCGAGCGGGCGCAGGCGGCGCTTCCGGCCCAACTCCGGGAGCTTGGGGGAGCAGGCATCGATCCGTCTCAGGAGTTGGAAGCGGTTCTCAACATTGCTGACCTCTACAATCAAGCGCAACCCATCCATTCTCAACGGTTTCCCCAAGCTTTAGCGACAGCCCGGCGGGGGGGGGTTGAGTGGTCTGGAGGCGATCGCCTGGGCGAGGACGGCTGCTTTTTACTTGGATGAGAATAATCATCTGGATATTGAACGGGGTGCCAACCGGGCTAGCGGCTTGCTGGGCATCTGTAGCCGAGAAAATCGACCCATTACCGAGTGGCAGTGCGTCTACCAGGATCAACGCCGCCGGGCTGAGGCGATCGCCCACGCGATCGAGCAGTATCGCTTGGTTGCCGAGCGCTTGACGCCGAAATCTCCTAGCTAAACCCAGCCCCGTTTTGTTAGCATCTCAACCAGGAAAATCGCGTTTAGGCAGGGATTAACGTTCAAGGCAGGACGCAGAATTTTTAGCCGCGAGGGAAGATGTGCTAGCGGTTTATCACCGTCCCTATGATAGGGATTGTCCAGTGGTTTGCATGGACGAACAGCCAGTTCAATTAATCCAAGAAACTGCGGAAGGCAGTCAGACCCAAGCCCTGGAGTTCGACTCCGGGGAACGGCTGACTTGATTATCAATGATTAGGGTCTACTGGGATTGACAGCGTAAAGTTATGTAAGGACTTTCCACCACGAGACTCTCATTCTTGTCAAGTTTTGTTAAACATTGTTGCTATTTTTTTATCAATTTATGTCAGATCCGGGGGCGATCGCCGAAGCGACCGGCATTTTCTGATACAAAACACATAAGTATCGCGCCGATTTAATTGCCTTGAGCGTCTGTTGCGCGACCCGGCTTCCCAACCTGAATTCATGCCGAATCTGCTTAAAATAAGGAGAATTTACTCTATGTTCACCCACGTCAAGTCCACCATTCGTCGCATCGTTCCCGACAATCTAAACGGACGGTCTCTGCTCAAGGTGGTCTATGTCGTGCTAGAGCCACAGTATCAAAGTTCTCTCTCGGCGGCTGTTCGGGCTATTAATGCCACTAATCTCCATCTAGCAGTCGAAATTAGCGGCTACCTCATCGAAGAGCTGCGCGACGCCGAAAATTATCAGGAATTTCAGCGCGACATCGCCAAAGCCAACATCTTCATTGCTTCCCTGATTTTTATTGAAGACCTGGCCGAAAAAGTAGTCGCTGCCGTCACCCCCCACCGCGATCGCTGGATGTGGCCGTGGTCTTTCCCTCCATGCCAGAGGTGATGCGCCTCAACAAACTGGGCAGTTTCTCCATGGCCCAACTTGGCCAGTCTAAAAGCGCGATCGCCCAATTCATGCGCAAGCGCAAGGAAAATTCCGGGGCTTCTTTCCAGGACGGCATGTTAAAACTGTTGCGGACGCTCCCCAAAGTCCTCAAATACATGCCCCTCGACAAGGCTCAAGATGCTCGCAACTTCATGCTGAGCTTTCAGTATTGGTTGGGCGGTTCTTCGGAAAATCTGGAGAATTTCCTGCTGATGCTGGCAGGTAAATATGTCTTCAAAGACGCCAAGCAACAGGGGGTCAAGTACCAAGAACCAGTGGTCTATCCCGACATGGGCATTTGGCATCCCCTCGCCCCGCGCATGTTTGAAGAGGCTAAAGATTATCTAGATTGGTACAACAGCCGTCAAGATATCAGCGACGACCTCAAAGACCCCCTTGCGCCTTGCGTTGGCCTGGTGTTGCAGCGGACACACCTGGTTACGGGAGACGATGCCCACTACGTCGCGATGGTGCAAGAGCTAGAAGCGATGGGAGCGCGGCCCCTGTCCATCTTTTCCGGTGGATTAGACTTCTCTAAACCCGTTGACCTTTATTTCTGGGAAAAAGCCACCAAAGGCATTGCCCCCTTCGTCTTAGTGGATGTGATCGTTTCCCTAACCGGATTTGCGCTGGTAGGCGGCCCAGCTCGTCAAGATCACCCCAAAGCCATTGATTCTCTCAAGCGACTGAACCGGCCTTACATGGTGGCGCTGCCCCTGGTCTTCCAAACCACCGAAGAATGGGAGCAAAGCGATCTGGGCCTCCACCCCATCCAGGTGGCCCTGCAAATTGCTATCCCCGAACTGGACGGAGCCATCGAACCCATCATCGTTTCGGGCCGTGACGGCAGCACCGGACGGGCGATCGCCTTCAGGATCGCATTGAAGCCATTACCACCCGCGCCCTCAAGTGGGCCAACCTTCGCAAAAAGCCCAAACTAGAAAAAAAAGTTGCCATTACGGTCTTCAGCTTCCCGCCGGATAAGGGTAACGTGGGAACCGCTGCTTATCTGGATGTGTTTGGCTCCATCTACGAAGTGATTAGAGCTTTACAGCAAAACGGCTACACCGTAGAAGACCTGCCCGATTCCCCTCAAGCCCTGATGGCAGCGGTTATCCACGATGCCCAGGCCCAGCACCAATCCCCGGAGCTAAACATCGCTTACCGCATGTCCGTGGAAGAATACGAGCGTTTCACTCCCTACTCGGTGCGTTTGGAAGAAAACTGGGGGCCGCCGCCGGGCCAGCTCAACAGCGACGGACAAAATCTGCTCATCTACGGCAAGCACTTCGGCAACGTCTTCATCGGCGTCCAGCCCACCTTTGGCTACGAAGGCGACCCCATGCGGCTGCTGTTTTCTCGTTCAGCCAGCCCCCACCACGGCTTTGCCGCCTTTTACACCTACTTAGAACGGCTCTGGCAGGCAGACGCAGTGCTGCACTTCGGTACCCACGGCTCTCTGGAATTTATGCCAGGAAAACAGATGGGCATGTCCGGCGAGTGCTACCCGGATAACTTGATTGGCATGATCCCCAACCTGTATTACTACGCGGCCAATAACCCCTCGGAAGCCACCATCGCCAAACGCCGCAGCTACGCCGCAACTATCTCCTACCTGACGCCCCCGGCGGAAAACGCCGGACTCTACAAGGGATTAAAGGAACTGAGCGACCTGATCGGCTCCTACCAAACCCTCAAGGACAGCGGGCGCGGCATTCCCATCGTCAATACCATCGTGGAACAGTGCCGCCTGGTCAACCTGGACAAAGACATTGACTTGCCGACAGCCGACGCCAAGGATCTCAGCGCCCCGGAACGGGATAACCTCATTGGCTTGGTCTATCGCAAGCTCATGGAAATTGAGTCCCGCCTCCTGCCCTGTGGCCTCCACGTCATCGGCAAACCCCCCTCCGCCCAGGAAGCGATCGCCACTTTGGTCAATATTGCCAACCTGGATCGAGAAGAAGAAGGGATTTTGTCCCTGCCCCGAATTATTGCCAACAGCATCGCTTGCGACATTGAGGAAATTTACCACAACAGCGATCGCGGAATTTTGGCAGATGTGGAACGGTTGCAGGACATCACCCTAGCCAGTCGCGCGGCGGTGAGCGCCTTAGTTCAGGCGCAAGTGGATGCAGACGGTCGCGTGGCCCGAATTGCCAAGCTGAACTTCTTTAATCTGGGCAAGAAAGCCCCCTGGATTGAAGCCCTGCACCAGGCCGGCTACCCAAAAGTAGACGCCGACGCCCTCAAACCCCTGTTTGAATACCTGGAATTCTGTTTAGAGCAGATCTGTGCTGACAACGAACTAGGCGGCTTACTCAAAGGCTTGGAAGGGGAATATATCCTGCCCGGCCCCGGCGGCGACCCCATCCGCAACCCCGACGTGCTGCCCACGGGCAAGAACATCCACGCCCTCGACCCCCAATCCATTCCCACGGCCGCGGCAGTTAAATCGGCGGCGATCGTGGTGGAGCGGCTGCTAGAGCGCCAGCGCCAGGACAACGGCGGCAACTGGCCCGAAACCATCGCCTGCGTCCTCTGGGGAACCGACAACATCAAAACCTACGGCGAATCCCTAGCGCAAATTCTTTGGATGGTAGGCGTCAAACCTGTATCCGATGCCCTGGGTCGGGTTAATAAACTGGAGCTGATTCCCCTAGCCGAGTTGGGCCGGCCCCGCATTGATGTGGTGGTGAATTGTTCTGGGGTGTTCCGCGACTTATTTATCAACCAAATGAACCTGCTAGACCGGGGCATCAAGATGGCTGCGGAAGCGGAGGAACCGTTGGAGCTGAACTTCATCCGTAAACATGCCCTAGAGCAAGCCCAGGAATTAGGGATTAATGTCCGTCAGGCGGCCACGCGGGTTTTCTCCAATGCCTCTGGTTCCTATTCTTCTAACGTCAACTTAGCCGTAGAAAACAGTTCTTGGGAAGAAGAATCGGAATTGCAGGAGATGTACCTCAAGCGTAAATCCTTTGCCTTCGACTCCGACAATCCGGGCATGATGTCCCAGGAGCGTCGGATTTTTGAGACAGCCCTGAAATCTGCGGATGTCACCTTCCAAAACCTGGATTCTTCCGAGATTAGCCTGACCGACGTTTCCCACTACTTCGACTCCGACCCGACGAAAATCGTGGCCACTTTGCGGGAGGATGGCAAGAAACCGGCAGCCTACATTGCCGACACCACGACAGCCAATGCCCAGGTCAGAACCCTCTCGGAAACCGTTCGCCTGGATGCTCGCACTAAGCTGCTCAATCCCAAGTGGTACGAAGGAATGCTCAGCCACGGCTATGAAGGGGTTCGGGAATTGTCCAAGCGCTTGGTTAACACCATGGGCTGGTCGGCAACGGCGGGGGCAGTAGACAACTGGATCTATGAGGACACCAACACCACCTTTATTCAGGATGAAGAGATGAGCCAACGGTTGATGAACCTCAATCCCCATTCTTTCCGCCGCATGGTTGGGACGCTGTTGGAGGTCAACAGTCGCGGTTATTGGGACACTTCAGACGATAATCTCGATCGCCTGCGGGAACTCTATGCCGAGGTCGAAGACCGCATCGAAGGGGTTGAGAGCTAGAGAACTTAACTACATCCAGTAATCAATTCAAGGAGGGGCGAGCGATCGCCTCTTTTTTTGATGGTGCGAACAGTCCAAAAACCCTGATAACTAAGTTGCCAATCTCTTCATCGAGATCTGCTTCTGCGATCGCTGAAGTCTGAGACAGCATCAATGAGGTTTGAAAGGCGATCGCTGACGTACAAATAATCATTAATGAAGTGCGGAATTTATTGATGAATCTGGGATGGGTCGCTTTTTGGGATTAAAATCAGAAAAAAAGCAATATTAAGTTTATGGCTGTTCCAGATTACCAATCTATAATGCTACCGCTGCTTCAACACTGTGCAGAGGTTGACTCAGAGGTTTCAAACAATGATGTTGTCTATGCACTTTCGCATTATTTTAAATTAACAGAAAATGATTTAAAGGAACTTCTTCCCAGCGGTACTCAAACTCGCGTTTCTAATAGAGTCGGTTGGGCAGCGACATACTTAAAAAAAGCGGGGTTGCTGGAATCAACTAAAAGAGGATTTTACAAAATTACTTCTCGTGGAAAGGATTTACTGAACAAGAAACCAATAAAAATAGACAATGTGCTATTAAAGCAATATCCTGAATTCCTGGTCTTTCAAAAACTCAAGGATACTCGTAAGAGTTTACAACAACCAGACCGGGAGAACGACATTGACATTTCTTCTACTCCTTCAGAGATACTTGAAGAAGCTTATCAGCAGTTAAGAGATGAACTGGCCGAAGAGCTTCTTGAAAAGCTAAAGGGAATCAATCCTTCATTTTTCGAACAAATCGTCGTTGAACTACTCGTTAAAATGGGGTATGGAGGCTCTAGGAGTGATGCAGGAAGGGCGATCGGTAAAACTGGTGATGGTGGCCTTGATGGAATTATTAAAGAAGATAAACTGGGTTTAGATGTAATTTATATTCAAGCAAAGCGGTGGGACAGCAATCCAATTAGTCGCCCCGATGTCCAACAGTTTGCAGGTGCATTGCAAGGACAACAAGCTAACAAAGGTATATTTATTACGACATCCCGCTTTACCAGTGAAGCTAGGGAATATGCTGATAAGATTGGTAGTAAGATTGTGTTAATCGACGGGAAACAACTCTCACAGTTAATGATTGAATATGATGTAGGTGTGGCAACAGCATCGATTTACTACGTAAAAAGAATCGACTCTGATTTTTTTAGTGATGGTATTTAACGCTTAGTCGAGAAACAAATACAAATTTAATCCCAGTTGAGGGTGTCTTTACCCTCTCTTCAGCTCTGGTGGATTGGCGATCGCTGAGGTCTAGAACCTGATCGCCAAAGTGCAAAAGGTCATGGTTGGGGTCTGGGAGGCGATCGCCTCTGCTATCGCCTGACATTTCCCAGTAAAAAACCGGGAATAGCTCAACTAACCCGGTCTTCAAGGGGTTTTAATCCGCTACAGCAATCCTTAGAGGCTGGCCAATTTTTCCTGTTCTTCGGGAGTTAGTTCCGTGGGCAGACCGATGACTTGCTTATAGAGGGAAATGTACTCCAAGGCCGATCGCGTCCAGCTAAAGTCCTGAGCCATGCCCCGTTTCTGCAACTCCTGCCATTCCGTTTTGTAGCGGAACCCTTCCCAGGCCCGCACCGTGCAAGTATAGAGATCCAGCGGCTCGTAGCGATCGAAGCAATAGCCCGTTCCCGCCCCGCCCATCGGCTCGTGGTGAGACACCGTATCTACCAAGCCCCCGGTACGCCGCACGATAGGAATGCAGCCATAGCGCATCGCCAACATCTGACTGATACCGCAGGGTTCAAAGCGAGAAGGCATCCAAAAAGCATCGCACCCCGCATAAATCCGCCGCGCTAGGGCATCGTTGTAGAGCAACTGCACCGACATGCGACTGCCAAATTGCGACGAAAGCTGCCACAACTGCGTTTCGTAGTAGCGATCGCCCGTGCCCAACACCACCAACTGAGCATCGGTGTAAGCCATGAAGCGATCCAGCACCTGTAACAGCAAGTCGATGCCTTTTTGCTCTACCAGCCGCGACACCAGGCCAATCAGAAACACCTTGCTATTAACTTCTAAACCTACCTCTTCTTGCAGGGCCACCTTGTTCGCCGGCCGTTTCTCCAGGGTGTCAGCCGCAAAATTCTGGGCAATGTACTTATCAGTAGCGGGATCGTAGCTCTCCATGTCGATGCCGTTGACAATCCCCACCAACTTGCTGCTAATAAACGACAGCAAGCCCTCCAGGGATTCCCCGTAGGTCGGGGTCTGGATCTGTTGGGCATAGGTCGGCGAAACCGTGGTGACGCGATCGGCAAACTGCACCGCTGCGGCCATAGTGTTGTGGCCCTGCATGTACCAAGACACCAGGTAATGCGCTCCAAAAACCAGCGCCACGGCCCTTGATAGGCCAGGTTATGGATAGTAAAAACCGTACTGATATCGGGAGATTGGTGCATCCACACCGGAATCATGCCCGTGTGCCAGTCGTGGCAGTGAATAATTTGTGGTTTCCAGCCGTTCCAGGCAAATTCAGCGGCCCCATTGGCAAACAGAGTGTACCGCCAGTCTTCATCCTCGCCGTGGTAGATATTGCGGGAAGCAAAGGAGGAATGCCCGAAGAGATAGAGCGGCACGTCAGTCCCCGGCAGCACCGTTTCAAACACCGTAAACTGCTGGAACATGGCAAACCCCTGCCAGATCGGCTCGCTAGGAATGTCCATTTTGTCGGGGAGGAATCCGAAGAAAGGCATAAAAATGCGGACATCATGCCCCAATTTCCGCAAAATCTTGGGCAGCGCTCCAACCACATCGCCCATACCGCCCACTTTGGCAATGGGAGCAGCTTCGGCAGCTACAAATAAAATTCGCATGTTAACACAGCCAGCGTCAGTCACGTTCGTTAGAGATTATAGGCGACCCCGGCCACCCATAATTGCTTAGACCGAGAAAACGCAGCAATAAACAGAATTTTTATCTATTTTTCCTGCTACTCGCTGAAAAGCCAAGATGCTACCCCCTGGCATCTCTAGCTGCGATCGCCGATTTTGGACGAGTCCCCACAAATGACCCTTTACAATAGACAGCAATCCTTGCATAACCGTCATGAAAATGAGCTTTGGAAACAAAATTTTGCTAACCTTGCTGGCGATCGCCCTCAGCGTGTCGCTGGTAGGAATTATCTGGCTTTCCGGATTGCCTGCCACTTCTGCTCAGTACACCGTGGGAAGCGAAGCCTTCCCCGTCCTCTCTGCGCCGAGAGCCACCGATGAGCGATCGAAAGCGATTTTTAGCTGTTTCCCTCCTGAGCTAACCATTAACAACCCAGATCGGCGAGACCGCTTTTGCTCGCGCCTGGACAGAAATGAAAAAACGACCAGCTTGAGCGTACCCTGGCTCTCAGCGACAATCCCAAACTCAACGCAGCCGAAATTAAGTTTGAGGAATGCTTGCAAGCCCAAGGCATTACTCCCCAGCGACAATTGCTGCACTTAATCGCTGAGTAATCCCGGTTAACTCTCTCCATGAAACCCTACCAGCAGATTCCCATCAATGAGTGCGGTGAGCCGCTGTGGCCGATTCCGCCGGAGCAGTTTTTCCTAGAGTTACCGCCGCCCTATGCCAAACTGGGAGCTGACTATGGCGGGAAATCGCCCTTTTACCTGCGCCAAGGCGTCCTCTCCGCCCTCCACCTAGCCCAAGTTCACCTCCAGCAACTCCATCCCTACTGGCGTTTCAAAATCTTTGATGCCTACCGGCCCGTGGCCGTGCAGCAGTTTATGGTTGACTATACCTTTGCTTCCCTGCTGCAAACCCACCAGCTCGACCGCGCCAACCTCACCCCCGCTCAAGCACAGGCCCTGTGGGAGCAAGTTTTTCAACTTTGGGCCCCACCCAGTCGCGATCGCCAAACGCCCCCGCCCCACAGCACCGGCAGTGCCATTGACCTGACCCTGTGCGATGCTAACGGTAACTCCCTTGACCTCGGCTCGGCCATTGACGAATTCCAGGGAGCCGCGCCTGATTACTATGCAAATAACCCCGATTTAAAGTCCCAAACCTACCACCATCGCCGACAGGTCTTAAACCAGTCCCTGCAAAGCGCTGGATTTCGGCGGCATCCGGGGGAATGGTGGCATTTTTCCCTGGGCGATCAACTTTGGGCCTGGCAGCGCAACCAAGAGACAGGCAGCACCCAGTTCAACGCTCGCTACGGCGGCATTTGAAAGTTTAAAGATGCGTTGACAAATGCGGTCAGCCAGGATTTTCCCAGGGCATCCTAGAAGTATAGGGCCAAACCCTTTCGACCCAAGTCCTTGCTCTTTGACGGCTGGTGTTTGTCCTTGGACGCTTCTGGTTCAACTTTTCTTTGAGCAATCTCTAGGTTATTGTGTTGGAGAATGAATTCCTGGCTGAGCGGGACGCTAAAGTCAGTCCTCTAGCTGACTTTGGTCAGTCTGTACGGCGAACAGCGAATATGGAAGCGGATTCCCCTTTGTCCTCTCTTGATGCTTCGGCTAGTTACTCGGCCCTGGGCGCTGAGCTAGTCTTTACTCAGACCGCTTCTTTACAGTACCAATCCTTTTATTGGCAAGGGGCTGTTGAGTTGGGCCTGAATTTGACAGCGGTGGTTGGCAGTTTTGCCCCCCAGACCTTTGCTCCCCTCTCCCCAGACGCCTACCGCGAGCGCTCCACCGCGTCCTTAAACGCTGCATTCCTGAAGCCTGTCGCTGGGTATTTCACTATCA
>JAAUTE010000307.1 GCA_012031815.1 Chloroflexaceae bacterium | reverse complement strand
AACTGTTCTAGGCGAACCAGTTGATAAGAGCCTTCCTTTTCCCTAAACTCATGGATTTCCTGGGCGTCAGGGAAGTTGACCTTAAAGGTTTCCTGCCCGAATTCAGCGTCATAGTAAAATCCGTAGTATTCTTTCCAACCCTCAGTTCGGAAATTCGGCCAAACTTCCAACACCGGAACTTCTTCTAGAGCATTTTCTTCCTTCAAGGGATAGCTTTTGGTAACCCGATAGTTTTGAGGGGCTTTGCTCCCCTTAACCCCACTTAGGGGCAAATCGATCGCCAAGTTCACTTGGCTACCCACGACAGAGAACTTAAGCCGCCTAATTAAATCTTCCGGCGTGAAATAATTCAACAAAATTGGGTTCAGAGGGATTAAGGGGGTAATGCGGTTGCCATTAAAGGTTAGCGTTGCAGCGCCTTCCGGCAATAATCCTCCTGGAAAAATAGCTTCTTTATCGATAAACCCTAATTCTGGTAGGAATAAGTCCTTCGATTCCAGGCAAATCACTTCCCGACTTTCTTGCCAGCTTTTAATATCTTCTGGACGCAGGGAAGCCAAGTTTCTATCTCTATAAACCCAAATACTGGGAGATGTTTCGTTCCAGTAGCGGGCAATTTCAGCATCTACAATCAACAGAGGTAAAGCACCCGACTTGTCTAAGCTCCCTACCAACCGAACGTTGGATTCTTGGGATTCTGCCTTAACCGGGCGATTTAGAGCAATCAGGGAGCCTCGATTGATATCCTCTCCGAAAAAGGCGGCGCTATCACTTAACTTGACGTTTTGTTCAACCCTAGCGCCCAAACTGTCGATATAACTATTGATTAAGCCAATAATCCGGTCAATGGGCTTGCTATTCCCTTTTGCGTCCCTCAATGCACCACTGTGGTTTCTAACTTCTTTGCCAAGATGGTCTAACCAGCTCGCCAATTGCACTTTTTCCATATCGTTCAAATAGCGGTGGGGCGCTTCCAAGTGCTTGCCATTCCACCAGGGCAATCCCGTCCACTTTCCTTCCTCCGAGGGAACCACCAACGTACTCGGTGAAGTCATTCCCACCGGCTGGCCGCTCCAAGAGAAAAGATAAATGTCTTCCCAAGGTTCTTTATCTTTAAGGGTATAAAGCGCATTGGTCGCATCAGGTAGCAATTCCCAAGCCGATCGCGCAAAGGCATGGCGGCTTCGTTTCTCGGCCAGTTGCAGCAGTTTTGCCTGGAGCGGCAAGCCCCGTACTTCTGCCAGGGCGATCGCCGCTAGCATCCCCTGCCAGAGGGGGATAACTTGCTCGCGGATGGGATAAGCGTCGTTATGGAGCGCCATTTCCACCGATAGAGGTCTAGCCCAGATGGTGGGGACGGAACTGACACTTTTGGTTTCTCCGGGGGCGCGATAGTCCAAACTGGAGGCGATGTTATTGAAAGCAGCGGGTTGTTGATAGTCCCATTCCCCTGGTGGTTTGCCGGATCGGACATCACAATCGTCTTTGAGCTTGGGTAGCAGTAAGGCAGACTGTTGATTGGCGCTCACCATCTTTAAATTCTCTCTTTATTCAATACTGTTATAGCCGACAAACCAAATACAGGGCCTTGGCGAGGCCCGCCGTCCCCTGATTGGGCAAGGATAGCGCTTCGGGATTAAACCGCTCTTTGAGTCTTTGAATTGTGTCTCTTTCTTTTTGTCCCTGATCGCGACTATCCTCCACTACTAGGTCGGCCAGGACATTAATATCAAATTTGCCGTCGGGATTGGCAAAATAGTTGGTCTTGAACAGTTGTATGTTCTCTGGGGAACAATCATGGAGTTGGCTGAGCCAGCGCAAGTAGTCCCGACACCAGGCACTAATCGTTGCGATCGCATCTTGCTGATCGAGGGCGTTAAAATCCACCACTCCTTCCTGGTTGCGGCCCAAAATTCCCCGTTGGGACTGATAAAACTTGACAAACCAGGGAGCTAAACGTTTAAAGCGATCGACGCCCATTTCCTTGGCTTCCGCCAGTTCCGTCACAATATTGCCCAGCCAGGCAAAGGCAAAGCGGGTCGCATTGGTCAACTCCTGTTTCACCGCTACCTTGCCAGGAATATCATTCCAGGTCAGGCTTCGTCAGGCGATCGCGACTGATGAGGGTAACGGCCCCGTCGTCTTCGGACTGGGTGGTGACAAACTCCCGCAGTGCCAGCGCTCCGTAGAGTTCAATGAAGTGGGGTTCATTGCGCTGAGTGTTTTTGCCAATACTAAACTTAACCGGCGATAAATCTTGATTGCCTAAGACAAAAACTCCATCCAGAATGTCCTGGGCTTGATTGCCGTAGTAACGGAGTGCGGCTTCCGTATTGAGCAAAAACTGCTCAGAACGGGCGTAAACCCCTTCGGGATCTTCGCCAGGGGCTGGGGTAAAGCCAAAGTAAGGCAGCATGTATAAACAGCCCAACTTGACTTTATCGCGAACTTTTAAGCGATCCAGCTTGTTGTGAATGAGCCGGCTGATGGTCGGCAATCCAGAGGCTCCCGTCCCGCCAAAAATTGACCCACACAAAAATATCTGTGCCTTGCTGCCACCGCCAGGTTCTGATTGGATTTGGCTAATGAGGGTTCCCCAGGGCTGTTCGTCGAGGTCGTTGAGGTCAACCTGACTCATGACGGCTGCCCCGATCGCCGGCCGTCCGCGAAATCCCACATCTAGGGTGGCTTCCCGTTCAGCTTGGGTGTAGAAAATGTCAAACAGAGCGCCGAGGGCTGGCTCTTCAGCTTTAAGGTTGTTGTACTCAAAAAATGAGCTGAGGTTTTTGTTGGTGCTATGTTTGCCAAAGGGCGACCACAATCCCAAAGAGCTAATTCTGGTTCTCATCCAGGGATATTTGTCGTCGAAAAGGCGCAAATTGTAGCAGCGCTGGTAAATTTCTAGGCTTCTGGCAGCCCTTTCTAGATTGCCATTGGTTTCGTCGGCATCCACAAATAATACTTGCAGGGTATCGCAATCCAGCAGTCCTACGGCGGCAAGCTGCACCAGCGATTCAATGGTTCTCGCTCCGGTTCCCCCAATACCAATGACGTAAACCGACATAATTGCTAATCTCCCATGAGTTTGTGTCGAATTAAGAAAGCACCCGGCGGAATGTATTTAACGGGTTCTGGGGAACTGGTGGCAGTTGCCAGCCAGTAAAGTAACAGCGCATCTAATACAAAAAGTCCTATAAGAGAAAACTGCGCGTCGCCGCTGCGATTGGTAATAAACACGCTGACGCCAATACTCCCCAGGGGCAGCAGCCCCAATAGCCACCACACCAATGTCCAGCGGGAGACATCCCGACCCATCGCAAAAGGCGTGACGGCTGCGAGGAAATACCAGGCGACGGTAGAAAGGACGCATACGCCAAAAACAATCAGGGCTGCTGGCGTGTAGTCCGCAGCGAGCCAGCGGTCAACTGGAACATCTCCAAGAAAAATTATCTTGGTGCTGTAGAGGGAGTATTGCCCCCAAAACATCGCCACTGCACCAATAATGGTGATAATAATAATACGAATGATTTCCCACGGCTTCATCTGTCTTCCCCGATTTTGGCGGCACTGACTCAGTTTGTCTGGAAAAAAGCTCTAAACGCTACTTTTTCTCCTAAAATATACTGGCAAGGTAAATAAGCTAGGATTATGTGACATAATCTCACAACTTCCTCGCTTTGGCAACCCAAAGTCGCTAAATCAACTATCTGTACAGAAAAATCCCCTGAGATAGGAATTATATGGCGCGATCGCATTTTTTAGTTGTACTGGCCACGCTCTGGAGCGTTACCGCTTGCGCTCCGGCTGATATTCCTTTGCCCACCGAATCTCAGAAAGAGCGGGGTCTGGTCTGTGTGGCAGAAACCACGGGCAAGGCTGCCACCCGGCCCCTCACTGAAAACTTGGCGGTTGAGGTTTATGTAGACGGGAGTGGTTCCATGCTGGGGTACGTTAAGGGCAGCAACGGGGAACAAACCGCCTACGGAGAAACTATTGAGCTGATCAGTGAGCTTTTTGAGCAAACGGACGGCTATGGAGTCAGCTATCACCGCATTGAAGATGGGGGCAACCGAGAGTTGACGCGATCGCAATATCGGGATGCCCGAACAAGCCGGT
>JAAUTE010000306.1 GCA_012031815.1 Chloroflexaceae bacterium | reverse complement strand
CCAGGTGGACTGCTTGCGCGGCTCCCCAGCGATTTTCCGTTTCGTAACCGCCAATATAGCCTATGGTAATAGGAAGCATCGAGAGCATACAGGGCGTCAAACTGGTGAGTAACCCCGCTCCAAAAATAATGCCTAAACTCAATAAACTCAGGTGATCAAGTTGGGTAGCGACAAGGCGATCGGCAGATTGTTCGAGATGATAAAGCTGAATTTGCAAGTTATCGAACATTACGAGAAAGATGGGAAACCGATAATCCTCTTGCATTCTAGCTTACCCCGGGCCAGCAAGGTCTTTCCCCAAGATTCCGGCACAGGAGTCAATCCAATTTGGCGATCGCGCCAAGGTAAAACTCGATTTAACGGGCCAAGTTTTCTGCTGAGAGTAAGGCTCTTACCTTGACCCGCTAACAGCAATTTAATCGGTGACTGTTTTTAGGTTAATGGTTCAACCAGCATAGAAATAACCGTTTCGACTGTTGCTCCTGGCTCAGCCACGAGGAGTTTCTCGCCGGTGTTAAGCGCGTTGCGGGGAGAACTCCAGGGTTCCAAACAGTAAAAATCTTTACCCTTAACTGTCCAAAAAACCAGCGTTGAATAATTTTCGTCATAGTTGACGGTAAGTTTGAGCTGGCGGTCTAGATCGCTGATAGTTGCAAAATTTCGGGATAAATTCTGAAAGGCAATATCAATTTCGTCTTGCTCAAAATCAAACTTGCCCGCGAAAGATTGAACGGTAGGATCTCCTTTGGCTTGATATTGAGTTGACGGAATATCACAGGTCAATTTGCTTTTGTCAGCAACATAAAAGTAGGGGTGAATACCTGTAGCAAAGGCCATCGGTTTGTCAGACAAATTGCTATGACGATAGCGAGTTTCTAGCGTATTTCCTTTTAAGGTATAGATAAAGTTCAACTCAAACTCAAAAGGATAGACCTCACGGGTTACTGGGTTACTTTTGAGACTAACCGTTAAGCTAGCGCCGTTTTCGGTGGATTGATCGCTCACTTCCCAGGGGAAGTTTCTTGCAAAACCATGTTGCTTGAGTTGATAGGTTTGACCGTCGTAGGTATAGCTATCGTTAACCAAATTGCCACAAATCGGAAACAGCAGGGGAATGCCGCCTCTAACCGATAGCTGAGGGTCTTTAAATCTCTCGGTGTCGAGGTAGAAAATATCTCGATTTTGCCAGCGCCAGGTCGTTACAATGCCTCCTTTTTCCGGTACAACTGTGACTTGCGATCGCGACGATTCATCGGTGAGAAGGTAGGTTTTATACTGAAGGTCTTCAGTGGCAATGTTATACATAAAGCAACTTCCCGTAAGAGTCTAGAGCAACTGAGATCACGTTCTCACACAATGGCTCAAGTCAACCCAGGAATCCATCTCTGGTTTTGGTCTTGTTGATTGAACAAAATCAATGCCAGATGAGATGGAAGCTTATTTTTGCTAAAATACTACTATTTGTCAGAACATTAAAGCGCAAAAATAGTTAAAACAATGTCTAAAGTTTTATACAATCGCAATTTTCAAGGGTGGATTGAGCAAACGATCCAGCAGTTTGCAGAACCGCGACTTTGAAGCGCTGGATGTGGAGCATCTGATTGAGGAACTGGCAGACTTGGGAAAATCAGAAAAGAATGCCCTCAAAAGTAATTTAATGATCTTGCTGGCTCATCTACTGAAATTGAGGGTTCAACACGAGGTTCCCGACCTCATGAAAGCCAGTTGGTATAGCTCCATTTTGGAACATCGTCAGCGCCTTCTCAACAATTTAACCGATACGCCTTCTCTTAAAACCTATTTGGCCGAAATGCTCGAAAAAGCCTATGCCGATGGCAGAAAACTAGCAATTAAGCAAGGGAAATTGGCGAGGTTTGGGATTCGTATTCCTGAGGAAGCGGTCTATCCCAGCACCTGTCCTTTTTCCATTGAGCAGATCCTTGACGAAGACTTTTACGGTCAAGATTAACCCAGAATTCCTCGTTTTTAGCGATCGCCCTGCTGAGCCGACCTAAAAGCGATCGCCAAATTTAAACCCTTAACGGCCTGCCCAGGTCACCCAATGATGGGAGGTTCCCGCGTATTTGCGATCGCCGCCGTTGGGATCGCTGCCCATCAAATTAGCCCTAGTCAAATCCGCAAGGGAAAGATCGGTTCCGGCGAGCTTGGCAAACCGTAAATCCGCCTCGCTGAGATCGGCTCCACTCAAGTTAACATCAGTCAAATTGGCACAGCTTAAGTTTGCGCCCCGGAGATTAGCACAGCGCAGATCGGCACCGCTTAAATCCGCAGAGGTTAAATCTGCTCCGACTAACTCCGCACCGATTAAATTAACTTCTGCTAAATTAGCATCGACTAAATTAGCGCCGTTTAGCTCAGCATTGGTTAAGTTAGCTTGCTCTAGACAAGCACCGCTAAGATCGACATTACTGAGATCGGCTGCGCTGAGATCGGCATGGGCAAGGTTAATGCGGCTCAACATTTTGCCCTGTAAACAGGCCCCTCGTAAAACTATCCCGGCAAAATTCAACTCTTGAGCAACGTATCGAGCTAATAATTGGCGAGTATCCATGTAAATTCTCCTCCTGAAAGATGATAAAGCACGAATTGGCAAAGACCCCTTTCCAAGGATGGTTTTTTGTGTAAACGCCACTGCCAAGAGAATAATCGTGACGGTTCAGGCCAACCAAGATAGTATTGTTGACAAAAGCTGCTCAAAATGAAAAGCTTTTCAACTAACTCCCTAAATTCACACCGAATTGCCTACCGGTTCGCCCCTATCGATTGCTTGAAAACCAGCTTGTATTAAAAGAGGGCTGAAATGACACTACTACTATTTCAATCCTAACCAGAAAAAGATGAGAAAATCTTTAAGTTTTGTATAGCACCGGGAAGATGAAACCAAAATCAGAGTAACCCGGCAAAGAACTTAAGGCATTAACCAGCGCGATCGCGCCATGTAGAAAAAGGGAGTGCTGGCCCGATGGGATTGCAATTCTTTCCCTAAAATCTCGCTAAAATCTCGCTAAAATACAGATATGAATAACACTGAATCCCGCTCATTTTCTCCTGCTATAGGCGACGCTAATACCGCAACGGCACCGCTAGTAATCCTGGTTGACGGTCACTCCCTGGCGTTTCGCTCATATTATGCCTTTGCCACCTCTCGCAAGGGGCCGCTGCGAACAGCCACGGGCATTCCTACCAGTATTTGCTTCGGATTTCTCAATTCCTTAACCCAGGTGATTGAACTCCATCAGCCGCAATATGTAGCTGTTGCTTTTGATCTCGGAGAACCCACTTTTCGCCACCAAGCCGATGCCAACTACAAAGCTGGTCGAGAGGAAACTCCCGAAGATTTTATTCCTGACCTGGAAAACTTGCAGCGATTGCTGGCGGCCATGCACATTCCCATCGTGACGGCGGCTGGCTATGAAGCTGATGATGTCTTAGGAACGCTGGCGAAGCAGCTTAGTGCGGAGGGCTGTCAAGTAAAAATTTTAAGCGCGATCGCGATTTATTTCAGTTAGTAGATGACGCGGGCAAAATCAAGGTTTTGTATCTGAGCAATAGTGCGATTAGAACCGCTGACGGGGTGCATTACGCAGAATTTGACCCCAAAGCTGTCGAAGAAAAACTAGGGATTAAACCGGAGCAGGTGGTGGATTATAAAGCCCTTTGCGGAGACAAATCCGATAATATTCCCGGCGTTAAAGGCATTGGCGAGAAAACTACCATTAAACTCCTGCAAGAATATGGCACCCTTGAATCTATTTATGAGAATCTAGAGCAAGTTTCTGGGGCGGTAAAAAGCAAGCTAGTTGCCGGAAAAGAAGATGCTTTTCACTCTCAATATCTGGCCCAGATCGAGTTAAATACACCCCTAAACTTCGACCTACAAGATAGTAAGTTATCTGGTTGTGATGTTCAAACCTTACGTGGGTTGCTCGAAGAACTGGAATTAAAATCGTTTCTCAAACGCTTCGATCGCCTCCAGGTACAGTTAGGCGGCACGCCGGAAACCATGCCTCCAACGCCAGAAATTCCAGAAAAAAGCGATAAATCTGGGCAAAATGTCCCTGTTTGTGGCATCTCGTCAACCAACAGCGGCGATCGCCCCAGAAACGCCCCCTGTC
>JAAUTE010000047.1 GCA_012031815.1 Chloroflexaceae bacterium | reverse complement strand
CGCTCCCACCTATGCCTACGTTGCGCCACCAACCTCATCGAACAAGGGCTGGGGTTTGGCGTTTCTGCTATTCTTGCTGGCCGCGATCGCCGGGGGGGGCGTTTGCCATCGGCTATAACCTGTTCTCCCAATCGGAACCGGAGGAGCATAGAGCCATCGAGATCCAGCCCGATTTACCCAGGGTTAGCGAGCCGCCCGTGGTAAGTGCCCCGGAACCGGAACCAGAACCAGAACCAGAACCGGAAGTCACCCCCGAAGTTCCCGTCGCCACGGAGCCAGCCACGCCGGAACCGGAAGCGCCAAGCCTTCCCGTAGAACCCCTCCCCGAACCGGAAGCCACCGACCCCCCGCCAGCCAGTCAAACTCGCTCCGTTGACGTTGTGGCGATCGCCCCTGGTAGCAGTGAGGAGCAGCTTCAGGCAACCCTGGGAGAACCCACGGAGAAACGGGAGGGTTTCTGGCCCAATAGCCGCGCCTGGTTGTATAAAGATCTCGTTCCCAACGAAGTTGATGCGGGTTATCTCCTCGACGCCAACAGTGGCAGGGTCAGACAAACAGAAGCTTCCTTTGCCTCCCCAGTGGATTTGGCTTCCATGCAAGCAACTTTGTCCCGCATGATTGGTGGCACTCTCCCCCCGGCCGCTGCCCAAGGGTTAGAGCAAGTCTATCTAAGACAAACCGATTTACGAAGTTTTGAAGCCGGTAATCTCAAGGGCATTATCCAACGCAACGCCGAAGACCGGATTTATGTGGGGGTTTGGGAAGCGGATTTTCATGAGTGAACCCTGGATTTCTCCCTAAGGTAGGTTTATTCGCCTTCGGAAACTGGGGCAAGGGGAAGAATCGGGAGTTCTTTGGCCGGTTTGGCGATCGCCGGGGCGGGGGCAGGTTCAGGCGTTACAGTACGGCGGGTGCGGGGGCTGGGGCAGCGTACGTGGAGGAGCGGAGTCGGTACGGGCGGCGAGAGCGGGAGCGGCTGGAGGGAGCGTAGGTTTGAACGGAATTTGGGGGGGTTTGACGATAGCGGCGGCGAGGCGTCGGGGAATACTGGGGCGCGGTGCTGGCGTAGTAGGTGCGCTTGGGCTTGATCGCTTCGGCTTTGATCGTGCCTTTGCGTCCTTCGAGTTTCGGCAGCTTGGGAAAGGGTTCTACGGGCAGGCCAGGAACGACCTTGAGCATAAAGTCTCGCCAGGTGGCGGCGGCGGTGGTGCTGGCCCCTTGGGTGGGTTTGCTGTCGTCGTTACCCAGCCAAACCCCGGTGACTAGTTGGGGAATGTAGCCCACAAACCACAGGTCTCTCGCTTGGTCGGAGGTTCCGGTTTTTCCGGCGACGGGGCGACCGAGACGAGCAGATTGGCCTGTCCCGGCATTAACCACATCTTGCAGCATCCAGGTGACGATCGCCGCCGTGTCGGAGTCGATGCCCGTTTTGGGTTGGGATTGGCGTTGGTAGAGGACTTTACCCTGGCGGTCTAAGATGCGCTGGATGGCGAAAGGGGCGTGGCGCTGGCCGCGGTTGGCGAGAGTGCCGTAGGCGCTGGTTAGCTCTAGCAAGTTGACTTCCGATGCACCCAATGCCAGGGAATAGGTCGGCGCGAGTTCGGATTCAATGCCTAGTTGGCGGGCAATTTTGATGGTGGGTTTCCAGCCCACATCCACCAGGGTTTGTACGGCGATGACGTTGAGGGAGGCGGCTAAGGCGTTGTGCAGGGAGACGTGGGCGTAGCGATAGTGGTTGTTATAGTTGCGAGGACGGTAACCGTCTATCACGTAATCGGCATCATAAAAACTTTTGTAGGGGGAGATTCCCGCCGCGATCGCCGTGGCGTAGACGAAGGTTTTAAAGGTGGAACCGGGTTGGCGCTGGGCTTGGACGGCCCGATTAAATTGATTTTGGCTGTAGTCGATGCCGCCGACCATTGCTTGGATGGCTCCCCTGCGGGGATCGATGGCGACCAAAGAGGCTTGCTGAAACTGCTGCCCTTTTCCCTGTTCGCGGACAACTTTGGCGATCGCTGCTTCGGCGGCCTGCTGCCAGTGGGGATTGAGGGTGGTCTCGACGCGAATGCCTCCGGCTTGCAGGAGTTGGGGTTTGACGAGTTTGGGTAATTGTTGGCGGACGTAATCGCTGAAGTAGGGAGCTTGACGTTGGAAGCGATTGAGGGGGCCGCGTTGCAGGATGAGGGGTTGGGCGCTGAGGGTTTGGGCTTCGCTGAGGCTGAGGTATCCGGCCTGGGCCATTTTGTACAGGACGCGATCGCGCTGGCGGGTAGCCAGTTCGGGGTCAACGAGGGGAGAGTAATCGCTGGGGGCGGGGGTCAATCCGGCTAGGGTAGCGGCTTCCAGGGCAGTGAGTTGGCTGACGGACTTGTTGAAATAGAGGCGGGCCGCATCCGCGATCCCGTAGGCTCCGCTGCCCAGATAAACCAGGTTGAGGTAGCGCTCAAGGATTTGGTCTTTGCTGAAGGTTTGTTCGATGCGTTGGGCAAGGCGCGTTTCCCGGAGTTTGCGGTTGAGGTTGCGCTGTTGGTCGAGGTAGACGATGCGGGCCAGTTGTTGGGTGATGGTGCTGCCGCCTTCAATAATTTTTAGTGCTTGCAGGTTGGTGAGGGCGCGCGGGCGATGCCCTGGTAGTCAATGCCGTGGTGTCGGTAGAAACGGCGGTCTTCGCTGGCGATAAAGGCTTGCTGGACGGTGGGGGGAATGTCGGCGAGCTTGACGGTTTGGCGGGTGGCGGGGCCGAGGGTTTGCAGCACTGTGCCGTCGGCGGCGGTAATAAAAATGGTTTCCGGGCGGGCGTAGGTCAGGACATCATCGAGGGTTGCGGGCAAACTGGTTTCGAGGCGATAGGTTTCCCAAGCGATCCAACCCAAACCGCCGACACCAATTCCCAGACCCAACCCGATCCAAAAGCAGTGTTTCTTGGGGAGCCGTTGACGCCAGCGGGATAGCAGAGACTTTGCGGTTGCTTTGAGAGACGCGATCGCCTCTACCGAAGGGGGTTGACGGAAGGGAAATTTCAACGCTCAAACTCCTCACGCAAGGTTTACTGGGTTCTTTGGCTCTTGCTTATTTTAGAGGGCGATCGCCGCCAAAGACCCTAGTGTTGTTTTGGGTAACGCTCAGGGAAGTCTGCCGGGACTTACACCTTATTTAGCCTGGCTGGGTTAAGTTCTGGGACTGAAGTTGCTGAACCTGCTCAATCGTTAATCCAGTAGCCTCAGCAATCGTCTCGGCGGTTACGCCTAATCGTAAGAAGTTGAGAGCAACTGCCTGCTTTTCTTCTTGGCGACCTTTCTGCAAGCCTTCCTGGAGGATCTCTTGATACCAAGGGGATTCTCGAAGTACTGCCATATCCCACCTCATAATTTCGCTGATTAATTCTGTCTCCATCACAAAGCTAGCAAAGAATCCCAGCAGGTTTTCCAACTCGGCTAAGTCCTCATCGGCTCTGAGCAGTTGCAGCGCTCGTTTAATGTTGGCCTCGCTGCTGCCGCCTTTCATAATCGGGACAAAGGGCAGTAGGGGAAGCAGTGGCTGCTCTAGGGCAATGTTGGCGTCTATTTCAGCGAGGCAAATGACCCGGTAGTCTAAATAAGCTCGCTGACCCAGGAATTCTCGCTCGTAGCACGCTGGGATAGCCATTGGGGGTTGGGGCGGCAAGATGACAATCAGAACCGCGTAAACGGGACATTGATATTTTTCTTCGGCTAGAGCGGTGTAGGCATGGACTCGCCGGGGCATAAGGTTGCTGTAGCGCAGTTGGATCTCGCTAGCGATGAGAAATCGCCCGTATTTGGGGCTGTGGGCGCGAATGAGTACGTCTCCTTCCCGGCTGAGCCACTGGAATTCTGAGGCAATCAGTTCGCACTCACTCACCTCAAGTTGAGTCACCCATTGCGCCCAGCGAGCGGGGCGAGGCCGATGAGCCGTTTACTGCCAATGTCTGCTTTTTTGGCCATTACTCTTGGACGGAATCAAATAGATGCGATCGCCTTTTTCTGGACGTTCCCAACGATCGCGGTTTAGAGATAGGATTGCAAAACGCCAAGTCTACAGCAAGTTCAAAAATTCGTCTATCGTCAAACCTGCTTGCTTGATAATTTTCGCTAGGGTTGTTCTTTTAACTGGCCGATGGGCTGGAACAGTTAGTTTTAAAACGCTATCGTCTTCTTTCTTTTCTAATCGGATGTGACTACCCTTTTGCCGAGTCACTGCCCATCCACCGCGATTTAAAGCTGCGACGATCCGGTCGTAGGATAGGCTAGGAATCTTACTCATAGGACGACTTCTCGAACTAATACACCCGATTGAGTGGGTAGCTCTTCTTCGTCTGATTCTAGATAAAGGGCGATCGCCTCTTGAATATTATCTAAGGCTTCTTCCAAACTATCCCCCTCACTGATGCAACCAGGCAGAGACGGCACATAAACAGTGAAACCGCCTTGATCGCTAGCTTCCAAAACCACTTTAATTTTCATAACCTATCCTGCATTAATAAAACTTTGACAGTTATTAAACTTAGGTTGCTAAGAGCGCCAGTTTTGTTCGGCTCTCTCTAGGATGTAGTTGGCGATCGCCTGAATTTCCGCCTGGCTCAAGCGGCCTTGATAGGCGGGCATGTTGTTTTTGCCCTGGCTAATAATTCCCGTCAAGGCTTCCGGGGAATCAAAATGATAGCGTTTCAAAGCTGATTTTTTGAGGGTTTTGCCGCGGCGAATAATGTTGCCACCCCCGGATGGCAGCCCGCACAATTAACCTCAAATAAACTTCCGGTCTCAAGGGCGATCGCCGCTGCCACGGGCCAGTTAACGACAAACAGCGCAACCAGCAACAGGAAAACCGTTAATAAGCGTTTTTTCATGGTTAATTTCAAGTTTATGCGAGGGGATGTTGGCGGGGAATGCCGATGGCACGGGGAAATTTTGCCGGAGTTGCCGCTACTTTACGCACATAGAGACAGTGGCGCAGGCTCTGGGTTAAAGGCGTTTCTAGCCGCGAAACCGACTCCAGTTCCCCCCCCAACTGCCCCAGGGCCGGTGCCAATCCCTGACTCTCTGCCTCACTCCATTGTCCCCGATACAATACCGCCATTCCGCCCACTTTCAGCAACGGCAATCCATATTCCGCACAAACTGCCGCCGGCCCAACGGCTCTCGCTAGGGCTAAATCCCAAGTTGCCCGATAGCGCCGCTCCTGCCCAAGGGCTTCGGCCCGACCCGTGAGCGTCTGCACATTGCTTAACCCTAAATCCGACACCAACTCCGCTAAATACACCAGTTTCTTGCGCGTTGCATCCAACAACGTCACCTCCACCTGGGGCGCAAAAATCGCGATCGCCAATCCCGGAAAGCCCCCTCCCGTGCCGATGTCCACCAGCCGTCGCCCCGGCTCCAGGGTCAGGGCCGCCACGCCAGAGAGAGAATCCCAGAGATGCTTCTCCCAAAACTCCCCTGGTTCCGTGAGGCGCGTTAGATTTAGCCGCTGATTTCCCGCCAAAATCCCCGCGTACAGCCGCTGCAACTGCTCCTGCTGGGCTGCCGTCGGCTCCCAGTTCAACGTCTCCCGCCAGCACTCCCCCCATTCCGTCCATAATGCCATTGCCATTACGCCAGGTTCTCTACCTTCTCTAACAGCGCTTTTGGATCGACAGGAGCCAATTGTCCCGCCGCAATTTCCCAGCAGCGATCGCAATAGGGAAGCAAATCGCGATCGTGGGTGACGACCAACAGCGTCCAGTGGGTCTTGAGCTTGAGCAACAGATTGATCAACTGACGGCGCATCGACCAATCCAAACCGGCCATGGGTTCATCCAAAAGCAACAAATTCGGCTGACGGATGAGCTGAACCGCCAGAGAGAGCCGCCGCTGCTGCCCGCCGCTGAGGGTATGGGGGAAACCGAAAGCGCCACACCCTCTAGCCCCACTTCCTGCAAGGCCACCTGCACTTGCTCTAGGCGCAACTCAGGATGGCCAAAGCGCAACTCCTCCAAAATCGTCTTGCCGCAAAAATGGCGCTCTGGAAACTGAAAAACGATGCCTGCCAACTGCTGGAGGTGCATAGGCAGCAATTCCTGCTCTCGCCAATAGAGGCCGCCGCCCGTTTTTTCGGCCATGCCCGCTAAAATCTCTAGCAGGGTCGTCTTTCCCGAACCGCTGGGGCCAACAATCAATCCCATTTCCTGGGGAGCCAATTCTAAATTAATCCCTTGCAAAATCGGCGTCGGTGTCGCGGGAGGATGATAGACCAGGTTTTTGAGATACAGCATTAATTCACTCTAGCAATACCGAGATAGCCATGAATCTCTTCCCATTGTGGCATCGCCCCCTGGCTTCCCGCCTGGCTGTTGCCTGCTCCGGTGTCCTGCTGGCCGGTCTCGCTGCCCTTCCCGCCTGGGCCGGTGATCCCTTTCGCACCACCAACCCCCGTCCCATCGGCGATCGCACCGAAGTGGGCTTTAAACGTCTCTTTCAAGAAGGCAACTACCGCCAAGCCAAACAAGACCTGCTCTCAGCGGAAACCAGCGAAGGCAGCGACCCCCTGCTCCACGCCATGATTGCTTCCATTGGCTACGTCGAAGGGGACAAAAAAACCCTCAGCGCCTACGCTAGCAAAACCTTAGCCGCTGCCCAAACCCTCCAGCCCCAAGACCCGGTGCGGGGCAATCTCTACATCGGCGTGGGTCACTTCCTTGAAGGCGTCTCCTACTACCAAAACCAAAACCTGTTCAAAGCCATCGATAAACTTCAGCTCGTCTTCCAGTTTTTTGAGGCGCGATCGCCCTGGCTCCCGACGATCCAGAAGTAAACCTGATTAAGGGTTATTTAGACCTGTTCCTCGCCACCTACCTGCCCTTTGCCAGCCCCGATCGGCCATCACCCATTTTCAAGCCCAGGCGGCCCCCGATTATCTGGTACAGCGGGGCTTAGCGGTGGTCTATCGCGATCGCAAACAGTATGACGAAGCCTTCAACGCCGTCCAGCAAGCACTCGTCCGCTCGAGCACCAATCCCGAAGTTCTCTACCTCAAAGGACAAATCCTGCGGCAGTTGAGCAAAGGCAGCGAAAACCCCACGGAAAAACTGGCCTTCCTCCAACAGGCCCAAACCTGCTTTGAGCAAGCCCTCCTCAAATCCGACCAGCTCCCCCGCTCCATCCTGCGACCCATCGAGCGCGATCGCAACAAAACCCTCAACGACATCGCCACCCTCAACGGCCCGCCCAGCCCATCCCTACCCCAATAAACCAAGATCCCTTAAAGCTGAGACACGGGGATGAGGGTTTTTCTGCCGGACAAAATCACCAAACGGCGCTCAACCTCTCGTACGGGCAGTGGTCGAGAAAACCAGTAGCCCTGGCCCAGTTCACACCCCATGCGCTGGAGTTGCTGGCACTGGGCCTGGGTTTCAATGCCTTCAGCCACCACATTCATCCCCAAATGATGAGCCAGGGCAATGATTGTCTGCACGATCGCACCGTCCCCGTCATTGAGCCGCCAAACAAAAGACTTGTCAATTTTGAGCGTATCCATCGGAAACTCATGGAGCCGCGAGAGCGCCGAGTAACCCGTGCCAAAATCATCAATACACAGTTGAATACCCAGGTTTTTAATCTGAGCAATGGTCTGGGCCGCAGGGGATTGGGCATCCAAAATGCAGCTTTCAGTAATCTCCAATTTCAAGCGGGAGTGGGGCAGGGCATAGTAAGCCAGTCGGTCTGCCAGCTTTTGAGGCAGGGTTTCGTCCAGTAATTGCACTGGCGACAGATTAATGGTCATAAACTTGGTTTCATTGTCACCAAAGCGTTCGCTCCACATCTGCAACTGTTTCAACCCTGTCTCCAACACCCACCAGCCCAGCTCTCGAATCAGTCCCGTTTCTTCGGCGATGGGAATAAATAACCCCGGCGGAATCAGTCCTCGCTGGGGATTTTGCCAGCGTGCCAAGGCTTCAAACCCCAAGGGCTGGATGTTCTGCAACGAAACAATGGGCTGATACACCAGAAAAAATTCCTGACGTTCCAAGGCGAGGCGTAATTCACTTTCTAATTGCATTCGCAGCAAAGCCTGCTGGCGCATCTCTGGCGTTAACAGGACATAGCAACCTCGCCCCGCCTGTTTCGCCCGGTAGACGGCCACATCGGCATCCCGCAACACTTCATCCGGTTCGTTGCAGCCAAAATGACTGGGAGCGATCCCGATGCTGGCCCCAATCTGAAGGTGATAGCGCAACACGTGAAACGGTCTATCCATTTGCTGGAGAATTTTCTCGGCAATGGGAATCGCCTCGTCAACGTGCTGCATCCCGTCAATTAAGATGACAAATTCATCCCCTCCAATGCGGGCGGCGCTGTCGCGATCGCGCAGGCAATTGCCCAAACGCTCGGATACTTGAATCAACACCTGATCCCCGACCAAATGGCCCAGGCTATCGTTGACCATTTTGAAGCGATCGAGATCGACAAACAATACCGCATAGTGATAGGTGCTATCCGCCTGCGATCGCTCGATCAGCTCTTGCAGGCGTCGGCGAAACCAGGCGCGATTGGGCAAGCCCGTCAAAGCATCGTGGAGGGCTTCGTACTGGAGTTGCTGTTTGTGCTGAGACAGTTCGTAGTGAGTTTTGCGGAGTTGGCTGAGGGCTTTTTTGAAGGCGTCGGTGCGTTCCTCGACCCGCTGTTCCAGTTCCTGGTTGAGCTGTTGCAGGGCTGCTTCGGCGGCGGTGCGGATGCAAACTTCCTTTCGCAGTTCCTGGGTAACCCGATAGAGATTGAGGTGCAAGCGAACCCGGGCCATTACTTCAGTCTGATCGAAGGGCTTGGTGATGTAATCGACGGCTCCCAATTGCAGCCCCCGCCGCCGATCGACTGGATCGGCCAGGGCAGTCATAAAAATGATCGGAATATCGGCCCATTGGAGAGAGGCTTTGAGGCGCTTGCAGGTCTCGAAGCCACTGATACCCGGCATCATTACGTCTAATAAAATTAAATCTGGTGTTTCACAAGCCACTTTCTCCAAACCGCTCTCTCCGTCTTGCGCCACCCTAACGTCAAATCCTCCTGCTTCCAGCAAATCAAATAAGATGCCCACATTTGTTGGGCTGTCGTCAACAATCAAGATCGTTCCAGGGGGCTTGGAGAGACTCATAGGGTTTATTGGCGGAAGCGATCGATAAGCTGGCGGATTTCTTTTTCTTGGAAGTTGCGCGCTAAAGTCAAAATTGTGCGGGCAAATTCACCGTAGCAGGGTTCTTGCTCAAGCTGGGCGGCTTGTTCCCGGAGTCCCTTGATATCGCCTTTATACGCCAATTTGTAGAATCGCTCTAGCTCCGCTGGCGGCGGTGGGATGAGGGAATTTTTATCCCTAGCATAGCCTGCACTTGCGGATAAGGCGACGAATTTTGGATAAATTTTCGTTGTGGGGTTGGCATAGATCCACTCAATGGGCAGCAGCTCGCTAATCGTGTCTAGCAAGCGTTGAAAACGTATGGGTTTGCTGAGAAAGGCATCGCTGGCCGCAACCAGGGGCTGGTTCGGTTCTGCTAATTCCTTGGTGGCAAGCGTAATCATTTTGACCTCCTGGGCTTGGAGCTGCTGGTGAAGCTGGGACTGGATGGCTGGTTCCAGGGATAAGAGTTCTTCGGCGACGACGAGCAACTGCGGCTCAAACACGGTTACCTTATCTTGAAGAATAGCGCTATCACTGGCAGTGTTGATTAAAAACCCTAGAGAATCCAGAAAATTCACCAAAATCAGACGTTCTCTGTCCAACGGCTCGGCCACCAAAATGCGGGGCGCTGGTTTGGCCACACCGACAATGAACTGATTTTCCTGGCTATTTTCTTGGGGTAGGTAGCATTCGAGACTGAGGGGGAGTTCCAGATCAAACCAAAAGGTGCTGCCTCGACCAAGCTCGCTGGTCACCTGAAGCTGACTCCCCATTAACTGAACCAATCGCTGGGAGATGGCCAGTCCCAGTCCCGTGCCTTCAATGTGACGCTGCCAGCAAACGTCCCCCTGCTCAAAGGGCTGAAAAATCCGCTCGATCTCGTCGCTGGCGATGCCAATGCCGGTGTCGGTAACGCGAAATTTCAAGAACAGGCGCTCCTGGGTTTGGGATAATAGGTTGACCTGGAGGGTTATCCCGCCGCTTTCAGTGTATTTAATGGCATTGCTGAGCAAATTCAGCAAAACTTGCCGCAGCCGCTTGTCGTCGGCCAGCACCCAAGCATTGAGAGAGTCAATTTCTGCCGCATCGTAGCACCATTGCAGTTGTTTGCTGGTAGCCGACAGACAGCACATATCGGCCACGCCCTGCAAAAAAGTGGGCAAATGGAGGGGTTGGGAGTATAGCTCTAGTTTTTGCGCTTCGATCTTGGCCAGGCTCAGCAGGTCGTTAACTAGGTCTAGAAGGTGTTCGCCGCACTGCTGGACGATCGCCAATCGCTCTCGCTGGATCTGGCTGTGGGAATCCTTGAGCAGTAGTTGGGTGTAGCCAAGAATGCCGTTGAGTGGCGTACGTAATTCATGGCTCATGTTGGCGAGGAATTGGCTTTTGGCGCGGGATGCGGTTTCGGCAGCCGTTTTGGCCCCCTGAAGGGACTCATTGGCCGCGGCAAGCTGGGCGGTGCGTTCAATCACCCGCTGTTCCAGGATTTGGTTGAGTTCCTGTACCTTTTGCTCTGCTTGTTTGCGATCGCTGATATCGCTGCCGATGGCGACCCACTCCCGAATCTGACCGCTATCGGCCAGCACGGGAACGGCTTTGATGGCGAAAAATCCGTAATCGCCGCTGCTATTGGCAATGCGGCATTCGATTTCCAGGGGCGAGATGGTTTGGATGGCTTGGTGCCATCGCTCTAGCAGATTCGGGCGACAGAGGGGGTGGAGAGCGTTTGTCCAGCCCCGCTGCTGACAGTCCTCGAATGCCTTGGCCCGTGTAGGTACTCCAACTGGGTTGGGGGGTAATAATCTCGCCTTGGGCGTTGGTTATCCAGACGATTTGAGAGGTGGCAATCACCAGGGAGCGATAGCGCTCTTCGCTGTAGCGGAGTTGGATTTCTGTTTGCGTCCGCTCGGTAATGTCATTGGCAACGCCGAGTAGTCCAATAATCTCCCCGCTGCCGTTGCGCCAGACACTTTTGGCGATGAGCAAGTAACGCAGTTGCCGCGCTTGGGGCCAATCGGCCTCAAAGGTTTCCGGCTGACCGCTCTGGAGGATGCGGCGATCGCTCTCGACTAGAACGGCGAGGAGTTCTGGGAAGGATGCCAGTAGCTTCCTATCGGAGCGGCCCAAAATCAGGGACTTGGGTTTGGCAAAGAGTTGAGCCATGCTCTGATTGAGAAAAACGTAGTATCCCTCGCTGTTTTTCACGAAAATCGGGGTACAAATCCCCTCAATCATTGATTCTAAGAGCCGGTAACTGGACTGTAATTCCTGCTGGGACTGGATGCGATCGCCCATTTCCTGGCGGAGGTTTTGGAGTAGGCCCTCGACCTGCTTAATCTTGCGCCACTGAGCCTGGGTTAAATGGACTACCAGCGCCAGCAGCCAGGAGAAGATGATGCCACTCCCTAGCACAATCCTCGGCAGGGGCGAGGGTTATTCTCCGGAGAATCAGCTCCCAACAGCATTTGCAGCCGCCAGATTTTTCCTGCGAGGAAAAAGTTGGACTGGGCATTTACCGCAGCGGTGGAAACAACCCGCAAGGGTGCTTCAGGCGCTTCTCTGCGAAAAATTAAATCATTACCGTCGAAGACTGCATATTCGCAGGGATGAAGGTTTTTGTGGATTTTGACATGTTCCCCGATGATTGCCTCAAACAGAGTCTCGGCATTGAAGACGGCCACAAGCCAGCCATCGCTGCGATCACCAATGCAGATCGGCAAACCCATTAAAATTTGATTGCCAGTGGGTGTAGAAACCCGTTCAAAGCTTACCTGGGGGGAGGTCGTCTGGCAGTCAATGGGAACCAAGAGTGAAGACGGCAGGGCTGGCCCGTCGAAGGTTGTCCCTGGCCGGGAGTGAGCCAGCCAATGGAGCTGCTGGCGGGGGGTAACCCAGCCAATTTGGCTGACGCTGGAGTAATCTTCGATGTAGGCAACCGCGTCAATCTTCCGTTGGGTTTCCTGGGCGTTACCGGCTACGCTCCAGCGTTTGCCCATACTTTTTAACCCCTGTTCCTGCTCCCTGAACTCGGCGGCAATGGTTCCTTGCAGGGAGGATAATTCCGAGAGAGCCAGTTGTTGGGAGCGGAATTGCTCTTGTCGCGAGAGCTGATACCACAGCACCAGCGTTCCCAGGGAAGACACTAGGCCAATGAGCCAGGGCAACCCGCGCCGCTGACTTAAGGGCACTGGTGGCGATCGCCAGGGCCGCCCAGTTAGCCATCTACTGATTCTTTGCCCATCGTTCCCCGGTTTCATCGCTTTTCCCCTGTCCCTGTGGGCCAACAATGGGCCCGTCAGCCAGTTTCGTAATCATCCCCGCTTATCCCTGAAGTACCCCAAAGACCCATCGGATTAAACAATTGCTCAGAAACAAACCAGGCTTTTAGGGCAAACCAAGGAAATTGAGGGCAGGTCGTGGCTTTTTGCCCCTAGGGGAGATCAGTCCTGTTGGCGGGCAAATTGGCGCGCTCCCAGCACCGATAGCAGGGCCGCAGCTAGACCCAAAATGGGTAATACATACCAGGGAAACTCCGGTAAATAGGCCGCCGCTCGCAGTCCCAGGCTCGTGTAGGTCAGGGGCAGGGCATAAACGATCGCCTTCAGTCCCAGCGGGAGGCTAGCGGGATCAAAAAAGGTTCCGCCCAAAAAAGACATGGGCACAATCAAAAAATTGTTGTAGAGTCCCACGCTTTCCAGGGATTGTACCCGCAGTCCCACCAGCACCCCCAAGCCCGAAAAAATTGCACAATTCAGCAACAATACCAGCAAAAATAAGGGATTGAGAAAACTGCCCACCCGACCGGTGAAAATAATGGCGATCGCCAGCACCGAACTGGCCGTGAGCAAACCCCGCACCACCCCTGCCAGCATTTTTCCCAAGTACAGCGAGAAGGGTGGCACCGGCGCGAGCAGCAGTTCCTCAAAGGTCTTGGTAAATAGGCGATCGCCGCAAATGGAGAAGGTCGTCCCGCCAAAAACTGATAGTCATGGAGGAAAGGGCCACCATTCCCGGCAAAATAAACTCCAGATAACTATTGCCCGCAGTCGGTTCCACCGCGCGATCGATGGCGCTGCCCAACCCCAACCCAAAGGCCAGAAGATAGATGAGGGGGGAAATCAGCCCTGTTGCCGCAATTTGGGGGAGGCGTACCCGCAAATCCAACCAGTCTCCCCAAAAAATCGTCAGAGCATCGGCTAGAATGGCCGCCAGCCCCCAGGATTTTGGCGGGGTCAACGGCGATGGCGATAAATTTTTCACGGGCGAGAACCTAAAAAAACGCGGTTTCATTCTAAAAATTTTAAGCTTACTTGCTATTTGTTGAGCTTTTCCCCTGAGAAAACCCACTGCTGCCAGCAGCCAAAAGTAGCGCAATACTATAGGGTTAGACAACCTGCGATGAGGAAACACTGACATGGATGTTAAATTCATTTTGCTGGTGCTAACCAGCGCTTTTATGGTCTCAGCCTTGTTTTTGCCACGAAAAATGGCTTTTACGACACCGATAAGTACGACGGCAACGGCACCGCCCACTGAGGGATTTCTGCCGCTAGTGCCTTTTTTATTGTTGGGAGTTGCGATCGCACCGATTATGAGTCAATTGCGCCCGCGAGCGACGGCTTTTCGCCACCCCCTCTCCTGCTTTCTCTATGGGGCAGGGCGGGGTGAGGAAGGCGTGTGCCTGCTCCTCCAAGCCGGGCCGCACCGAATTCTACTAGAGTGCGGCCTAGCCGACCCGACCCCCCTGCTGGGCTGGCCAGCACTCCCGGCGGATTTCGTCTTTTGCTCCCATGCCCACCAAGACCGGGCCCACAGTTTGCTGGCCCTGGCGGAAGCTATCCGGAATTGCCCATTTTCGCCACGGAGATGACCATCCGGCTGCTGCCCTTTAACTGGCCTGACCGTGACCCGGAAACTGTCCGCTCTCGATTTTTGCCCTGGCCTTGGCGCACGCCGGTAGATCTCGCTGCGGGCTAAGCGCCCAGCTCTTTCCGGCGGGTCATTTACCCGGAGCCGCTGCCCTGCTGCTGACCTACAAAACCGCAGAACGCACCTACAAAATTCTCTACACTGGCGATTTTTGTCTGTCAAATTTTCAACTGGTCGAAGGGCTGACCGTTGATCCCTTGCGGGGACTGGCTCCCGATGTCTTAATCATTGAGGGAAATTTCGGGACGGCACGGCATCCCCACCGCCGCCAGCAGGAAAAACAGCTCATGAGCGAGATTGACGAGGCTCTCCACCGCCACCGCAACGTCCTGTTGCCCGTTCCCCTCCTGGGCATCGGTCAGGAAATTCTCAAGTTATTGCGATCGCACCATCAATTCACAGGCCGAGACTTAGACATTTGGGTGGGAGGAGAGCTAGTAGCCGCTTGCGACACCTATCTGGAGCTGATGCCCTATCTCCCTGCCTCAGTTCAAAATTTTGCCAAACATCAGCCCCTCTTTGGGACGAGCGCGTCCGCCCGCGCATGCACCGCCTCAATCCCGGCCAGCGGCCCGAACCCAGCCGCTCTCCCTACATCGTCGTTTGCGATTACAACCGTCCTCTCAGTCCCTACTGCCCGCCAGACAGTGGCTTTTGGCAGGTGCTGCTTCCGGAACACCCCAGGGCTTATTTTCCCCCGATCCCCACGAATTAGCTGCCCTTAGCCAATCGCCCCGCATACATCTGGACAGCTACCTGCTTGCCGAACATAGCGACGGACGCAATACAACCCAACTCATTCACAACCTGCGGCCCCAGCACGTTCTGTTTATCTGCGGCGCGCCCAGTTACCTTGCGGATTTGACGGGTCTCGAAGAATTACGAAATCGCTACCAGTTGCACTGTCCTGCCGCTGGAACCCTGGTGGAGCTGCCCCTGGGCGAAACCTTCCTACAGCCCGCCGCCCCCACCGCCACTACCTACCAGGGGGAACTCAACGAAACCGGAGCTGCTGTCACCATTACCCTCCCCGACGACATCAGCTCCGATCCCCGCTGGCACAAATTTGCCGATACGGGGTTGGTAGAAGCCCGCTGGCAGGGAGAAGAACTGGTCTTGCGGGGCGTTTCCCAGCGAGAGTTGCTCTCCCAACGGAGCGAAGAGAAAATTTACCTTGACATCGACTGTTGTGGAACCTGCCGCCATTTTTGCAGCGGCCACTGTACCAACTCAGCTTCACCTCTATTTAGCCTCAAAGTCGCGCCGGAAGGCTATTGTCCCGCGTTTGCACGGGCGGGCGAGTGGTTTTCTCCCTAGTCTTGATCGGGCAGGCGGGGGTGAATTTGCTCTGCTTCCGGGCATTCGTCAGCATCAGCCACCAGCAGATCGGGATTGGTTTTCGAAACCGACGCCAAGCGCTGGGCGATCGCGCCGATACTTTCGAGACGCACCATTTCTTCCCAGGAGCTAATTTCGTCTTCTTCTTCGGTTTCGTAGCGAATTGTCACCAAGTCACCTTCGAGAGAAATGATACGCGCATTTTCAATCCAACGCTGTTGATCCCGCAAGAAAACGCCTATTTCGCGTCCGTCGGTACAGAATTGATAGATCTTGCGGTGTAACATAAGCTTCTCCTAAGCAGGGTTTCCAAAGGGGTTAAAAGAAGGCGGGCAGGCAAGCAGAGCCAAGGAAAAAGGGCAGCCACTGGCGTTTGGCTTAATTTTCTCTCCCGGTTGCCCTCGATAGCCCATGTCCAAGCAGGGTAATTAAACAGCATACAAATTGATGAACCAAGGTCAATCCCCCCAATCATTGGCAACAACGCTGCAATTTAGTGCAGCGGAAATCTTGACAGTGCCAAATTTAGGCGATCGAGGGGAGGAGATGGGCAATTTGCGAAAACTTGACTCAGGATAACCGTAACCCACGGGGCTGGCATTGGTTCCGCTTCAATAACTCTCTTCATTGCGAGGAATGCTTGTTGCTTTGCCATATCGCTATTGTGACACAATCCTTGACTCAATGCGGTAGCGGGCGGGGATTTCCCCCCAGCAGTCTGCTGAGGTTAGCTCCTTCCCCATCGCCACCGTTAGGGTGACTTCAGAGGCAGGAATCTTCAAGAAATGAGGGCAGAATTGCTTAAAATGCCGAGGAGGTTAGCGGCTACGCGATCGGGCTGTTCAACCATTGACAGGTGGCCGCAGTCAGCTAACTCAATGACATTACTGCTGCCCTTGGGAAAACTGGCATGAAAACTTGCTAAATAGCGCACGTACTTCGGTTCCATCACCTTGTCTTTGGCACCAGCGACAAAATAAACCGGTTGTTTCAAGCGAGCGACAACCTGAGGGAGCAAATGAACTTCGGCTTCGGTAGTTGAATCCAGCAAGGCTCCTAATGCGGCCCGTTCGTCAGCTCGGACAAAATCCAGGACGCGCTGGTATCCCCAGCGACGGGGTAGCGGACGTGCGACCATTGCTTGGGCAAAGATCAGATCGATGAGGGGAACATAGGGCAGCCACCGGGGACGCCGCTTGATTAATTGCTCTCCTGCCGCTCGAAAGCGCTCAAATTCCTCCTGAAGATAAATGCCGCCGCCGGAGTTGAGACAGACAACGCCCTGGACGCGATCGGCGACGTATTCGGCTCCCCAGAGGGCAATGCTGCCGCCCAGGGAGTGCCCCACGAGCCAAGTGCGGGAAATGTTGAGTTTTTCCAGGAGCAAGCCCAGATCTTGGGCATAGTGAGCCAAAGTATAGCCGGAATCTGGGGCTGGATTTCTCAAAATAGAGTCGCCAAACCCTCGCAGATCGTAGGCTAAGCATTGGTAGCGGGGAGAAAGCTGTTCAATAATCGGCTGCCAATAGAGGCGGCTGAGCAGCCAACCATGAATAAAGACCAGAACGGGGGTGCTGGAGTCTGGGGAAGGAGCGCTAAGGTCGTATGCGTGGAGAACTCCCCGAATTTCGATGGTCGCCATAGGTTCTTCCTAATCCCAAATCAGAGTTGTTGACCTCATCAGGAGTGTTTGACGGTCGCTGTCAGCCGGGAGGTTGCCGTTAGTTGCTTAAGGTTTGGCAATTCCTTATTAAAAAGTATAGGGAACAGCGATCGCTATTATCTATGACAGGCCCGCTTTTGGTTTTGGGGATTGGCTGAATGTGAGAGCCGAGAATTTGGGCTGCATTGCTGCGGGGGGTTAGCCAGGGTGATGGAGGGTGTTAATAAAAAATGTCCGTCGCGATTAGCGACGGAAACTGCTTAATGTGTTAGAAAGACAATATGAGTGAAAATCACAAATACTAATAGGCAATACCCCGGAATTTGAGCTTTTGTTGAGATAGGGCCTTGGGAATATAGTGTCGCTTGCTCTGATAGGTTGAACCTAAGAAGCGTCCAGTAACTTCGGTTGTAATAGCCGCGGGCAGTTGAGGTTCGTAGCGGTAGGACACGCCGCGAAATTTTAAGTCTACCATGATTTTCTCCTAAAGCCGTCACTGCTTTGTGTTTCCAGAAAATTCATCGACGGGTGTACTGTTTTTGACTAAAAATTGACCGAGGAATCGGCCCTGGCGACTTTAAGTTAGTAAGCGATGCCGCGATATTTGAGATTGCCCGTGGTGCCCCGCTTGGAACCAAGCGATCGCCCTGCGGTGTAGTTAGCGCCCAAAAAAACGACCGGCAATCGTGGTGGTGGGATTAACCGGAGTGGATTTAGCGATGTAGGCAGCGCCGAGAAACTTGAGTTGCATGGGTCAGCTCCTAAAATTAATAGGGTTGATTTGTTAACTTTAGTTTGCTACACCCTTCAAAAGAACAGTTCCGAAGTTTAGGGAAAAAAGCAGAACTTAAGCTAATTTGTTTGAGGCGCTGAATTAGTCATTTGCCTAAAGAAATTGGATGGGTAAACTTCCCCCTTATTAAGCGCGATCGCCAGGGGAGAAGCGGGATGAGACCCTAGCCCATTAAGATAACCCTGTCGATAACATGAATAACGCCGTTATCGGCTTCAATGTCAGGGGCGATCGCCGTGGCATTTTTGACTTCAAAATCCGCGGAACAATCAATGGGAATGGGCGCGCCTTCAAGAGAGGTGACAAACTCCAATTTGGCTAAATCTGCCTGCATTAACTTACCCGGAACGACATGATAGGTCAGAATGCGAGTCAGTTGGGGAATGTTTTGTAAGAGTGTCTGAATGGTTCCAGGCGGCAGTTTGGCAAAGGCTTGATCCGTCGGGGCAAAGACGGTAAAGGGGCCAGAGCTTTTTAAGGTATCTACTAAACCAGCCGCCTGTACCGCCGCAACCAGGGTGGAGAATCCTTCCGTATTTACGGCAATATCAACAATATCAACCATGATTTTATCCTCACCTTCGGCAACTGAATTAACAGAAAAACCAGATTATTGACGGGGTTTTAGGCAA
>JAAUTE010000305.1 GCA_012031815.1 Chloroflexaceae bacterium | reverse complement strand
AATGTTCGGGTGACGTTCGGAAGTGCAAGCTTCGGTTCTGCCGGTATTGAGGCAGCCAATCGCGTGAACGGCGGCGAAGTCCTCTCTACTCATATCTTGCCCGCCCCACGAAAACCTGGAATACGTGCTTCCAATTCGCTATACCGAAGAAGTCGAGCAATTTAGAAGCTATTAGGGCTACTAACCAAGCTATTGGAGCGCGGCAGCGAGTTTTTGACCTCCCTGCGCCCAACATAAGATTCCCTGAACGTTAATTGTAAGGAGAAAGAAATGTCGATCGCAGTCGGAATGATTGAAACCCTTGGATTCCCTGCCGTGGTAGAAGCGGCTGATGCGATGGTCAAGGCAGCCCGCGTAACCTTAGTGGGCTACGAAAAAATTGGCACCGGTCGCGTAACAGTCATTGTGCGCGGTGATGTTTCGGAAGTACAAGCCTCCGTTTCCGCAGGCATCGAAAATGTCCGGCGGGTCAATGGCGGACAGGTTCTCTCCCATCACATTATTGCCCGTCCCCACGAAAACCTAGAATACGTCCTCCCCATTCGCTATACCGAAGCGGTGGAGCAGTTCCGCGAAAGCGTTAATCCTCAACCGTTGAGACGGCCTTAAACGCCGATGTGGGGAGAGTCGTTCAGTCAACTTTCCCTGTCCCGCGGCTCCCGTTCTGGCACCCCGTTCCAGCTCATCTTCATCAAGGCAAGTCATGCAAATTGCGATCGTTCGCGGTACGGTGGTTAGCACACAGAAAATTCCCTCCCTAACGGGTGTCAAGCTGCTTTTAGTGCAGTTTGTTAACGATCGGGGGGAATCTTTAGGAGAATATGAGGTTGCTGCCGATGTTGTGGGAGCAGGGATTGACGAGTGGGTGCTAGTTTCCCGTGGCAGCTCGGCTCGCCAGGAAAGCGGCTATGAAAATCGCCCCGTTGATGCGCTGGTGGTTGGTATTATCAACACCATCACTGTGCAGCAGGGACTCCTCTACAGCAAGCGCAATGCCGAACGGGTTTATTAATGAGGTGGGTGGGCAAATCCGCCGGTACGGTCAGCAAACCAGTCCGGCGCGCAAGCAAGATTAGCTGAGATAACTCAAGGAGGAATTGATCCATGGCAGTCCGCAGTAGCGCGGCTCCTCCAACGCCCTGGTCGAAAACCCTAGCCGAACCCCAAATTGACCCAAGTGCTTATGTTCATGCGTCATCCCATATTCTGGGTGACGTGCGGGTTGGGGAAAATGTGCTAGTGGCACCGAGAACCTCAATTCGGGCAGATGAGGGGACGCCTTTTTCTATTGGCAGGGGCACAAGCATTCAAGATGGCGTAGTGATTCACGGCCTCGATCGCGGCAGAGTCGTCGGCGACGATGGAAAAGAATATTCCGTATGGATTGGGGTCGAATCTTGTATCACGCACCTGGCGATCGTCCACGGGCCAGCCTATATTGGCGATAAAAGCTTTATTGGCTTTCGTTCAACTATCTTTAACGCCAGGGTCGGAGAAGGCTGCATTGTTATGATGCATGCTTTGGTTCAAGACGTGGAAATTCCGCCCAGCGTTTTGTTCCTTCTGGATCCATTATTACCAACCAACAGCAGGCCGATCGCCTTCCCGTCGTCCAGGAGAGCGATCGCGCCTTTGTCGATCACCTTATCGAAGTTAACGAAGCCTTGCGAGCGGGTTACCAGTGTGCTGAGGACGACGCTTGCATTTTGCCGATTCGCAACCAGCTTCGCACCCAGAACGGCTATTCCCAACCACAAGAGACCATGTTAGCAACTGAAACCACCCAGCAGGTGCGGGCCTTGCTCCAGCAGGGCTATCATATCGGCATCGAGCGGGCTGATGCGCGCCGTTTTAAGACAAAATCCTGGCTGACGGCAGGAACTCTGGTAACCCAACGAGAAGCAGAGGCTCTCCGAGAAATTGCCAGCAAGCTCTCGGAATACGAAGGAGACTATGTGCGCCTAGTCGGTATTGACTCTCAACACAAGCGTCGCGTTTCGGAAACCATTATCCAGCGTCCGGGAGATACCGCGCCGCCCACCAACGGTCGCGCAAGCTACACTCCGGCAGCTAGCCGTCCTACCCCTGCCCCTGCTTACAGTAGCACTGGCACCAATGGCGATCTGGCATCCCAAGTGCGCAGCCTCCTGGAGCAAGGTCTCGGCATTGGGGTTGAGCATGCGACAGCCCGGCGCTTTAAAACCAAATCCTGGCAGACGGTTCCGGCGATCGCCAGCCGCAACCAGGGTGAGGTGCTGCGCCAACTAGAGCAAATCCTCCGGGACTGTGAGGGCGAGTATGTGCGGTTGATTGGTGTGGATGACCAGCATAAGCAGCGGGTTTCGGAAACCATTATTCAACGGCCCACAGAGGCAGCTAGCACCAGATCCTCTGGCGAATCGTCCTACTACCGCAGCTACGGTACTGCCGGTAATGGACACGGTCACAGCCCCAGCACGGCAACCGCAACTAGCCTGTCCCCGGAGGTAATTTCCCTAGTGCGATCGCTCCTAGCTCAAGGCTGCAAAATTGGCTCAGAACATGCCGATCCGCGTCGCTTCCGCACCAAATCCTGGCAGACCTGCCCACCCTCCCAAGGCGATCGCGAAAGTGCGGTGCTGGCCCAGTTGGAAGCTTGCTGCGCCGAACATCCAGGAGAATATGTCCGTATCTTTGGCATCGACCCCAAAGTGAAGCGGCGGATTTCCGAAACCATTATCCAGCGCCCTGGAGAACAAACCCCCGTGGTTAGGGCCAGTTCAGTGGTGGCGGAACCCCCTCACTACAACAGCTTCTCCAGCCCTTCCAGCGGCTCTGGTTCTAGCCTGGGGGCAGAGGTGGTATCTCAGGTACGGGCTTGGCTGAATCAAGGTCACAAAATTGGCACAGAACACGCCGATCGCCGCCATTTCCGAGCCAAGTCCTGGCAAACCTGCTCGCCCATTACCAGCACTCGCGAAAGTGAGGTACTAACGGCTCTGGAAGGGTGTTGCAGCGAGCATCAGGGAGAATACGTCCGCGCCTACGGGATCGATACCCAGGGCAAGCGGCGGGTTTCGGAAACAATCATTCAGCGTCCCTAGCCAACCTGGTGGGCGGGTTTCTCCAGTGGTGGTTTCTGCCGCTACCCGCCCATTTTAGGGAATTCAGTATAGAGAATTCTAAATGCAATGTATTTGCCATTACCGCAATTGGCTAGCTCGGACACGCTGATTTGGGGCGATGTCAGAATTCATCCCGAAGCCATTGTCGCACCTGGGACGATCCTGCAAGCCCTTGCCAACTACCGCATTACCATTGGAGCTGGAGCTTGCATTAGTTCGGGAGCGATTCTCAAAGCCAGCGCCGGCAATATTGACATCGGCGAGGGGGCTGTTTTAGGCATGGGCGTACTGATTGTAGGCCGCGCCACCATTGGCCACCATGCCTGCATCGGAGCCGCGACCACCATTTTGCAAGCAGACATTCCTCCCCATACGGCGATCGCTGCTGCGGCGCTGCTGGGAGACCCGACCCGTCAGATCGCGACCGAAAGCCAAAACGGTTTGGGAGCGGCTGAGGTTGAACCGGCTAGGGTTGCCGCCGAGGAATCGCCAACTGCGGCTGAAATCCGAGCCGAACACCAAAACCCCAGGGGTTGAGACCGAGCTGACTCCGCCTGCCACAGAAACGGCGATTGTCGGTCAAATGTATGTGAATAATCTGCTCCTTACCCTCTTTCCCCATCGCCAGCAGCGGCGCGACCCCGATAAAAACTCCCTGGAATAGTCCAGGGTTAACTTAATGGCTGAAATCAAACCCCAATCGTCAGCAGTTTAGGGCAGCTTGCTAGTAACATCCGCTAAAATTGACGCATTCTTTTTAGAGAGTAATCGCGAGAGCGATCGCCTCTTCAATTGTTAAGAAACTTGTAGGATAAGCAAGGCAATTTAGGAGGGGAAAGTCGCCGACAAATTCAAGGGCGATCGCCGCAAAGGCTGGCAAAAACTATGGCTCCCCTGTTCCTCCTGTCAAGAGACTGTCACGAGACATCAAGGGACAGCGTGATTAATTTACCCTAACCCTAACCTTATCTAGAACCACTGACATTAGATTAGACAACTAATCGCGATCGCCAGAAATTGCTATGGACACGGGGCAAAAAGCTTGCCAAATCTAA
>JAAUTE010000304.1 GCA_012031815.1 Chloroflexaceae bacterium | reverse complement strand
TTCCGCCCCCAACAAAATCGCCGTCGGTTGTGTATAGTCAATTTGCCGATAGTCCACCGCCCCCTCACTCACATGGGCCGCATACACCCCAAACCCCCGCGATCGCAACTCAGCAATGGCGGTCTGAATATCCCGGTGGGCCTGCACCAACACCCACTTATCCGTCCCGCGGGCGATCGCTCGAGAGAGGGGAAATGGCCCCAGCCGATTGACCATATGCAGCTCAAAAATACCCACCGCATCGCAGGTTCGCAACAGCGCTGAGATATTGTGGGGTTTGTGGACATCCTCACTCAAAACGGTCAGATCGAGCTGCCGCTGCGCCAAGACCTCCTTAAATTTGCGATATCGCCGGGGATTCACAAGCCAAGTCCAACCATCTCTCCTTAAGGGCGATCGGGCTGATCGAACAGGAGATTGTCCGGGACATTGCTAACCGCCCGCTGCAAGGCATTAAACGATTGATTGTAGCTAATAATGGCGTTGAGGAAGTTACCGCGAGCCGTGGTCAGCTCCGTTTGTGCATCAATGACATCCGTTTGCGTCCCCACCCCTGCCTGAAAGCGCAGGCGAGCCAAGCGCAGGCTTTCCTCCGCTAATTCCACCGCCCGTTCCGTGGTGCGAATATTTTCCTGGTTGGCCTGCAAATCAAAAAAGGCCCCTTCCACCTCTAAGCGCACCTGATCCCGCTGGTTGGAAAATTCCAGCTCATCAATTTGGCGATCGGTTTTAGCTTGGGCCGCCCTGGCTCTGGCATCACCGCCGTCAAACAAGCGCCAGCGAAACCGCGCTCCGATCTGATAACCGTCAGCTAAACCCGTATCCGTATCATCAATTTCTTCCAAAATATTGTAGTTAGCGAAAATACTGATCTGCGGGCGAACATTCGCCAAAAAGATCTGTCCTTGCAGTTGGTTAATTTCCCGCTCCAGGAGAAACTGTTGCAGTTCAGCGCGATTTTGCAAGGCGAGGACAATGCTTTCCTCCAAGGTCAACTCCCAGGTGCCCGCCTCATCAATGACATCCGCCGCCGCCAGGACAATTTGCTGGCCCACATTCACCTCTTCTGCAAGTTCTCGCCGAGACGTCCGCTGATCCGCCAGGGCCAGGACGAGGTTTTGATTGGCGTTGGCCAGCTCCACCTCCGCCCGCAGCACGTCAAATCGGGTTCCCAGACCCGCTTGCTCCAGCAGTTGGGCATCTCGCAGGGTTTGAGTGGCATCGGCCACTGCGCCCCGTTCGATGTTGACTTGGGCATCGGCACTTTGCAGCGCATAGTAAAGGCGAGCCACGTCAAAACGAGTTTGTCCAGTTTCTTGCTCCAGTTGTAGTTGACTGAGGCGAATTTGGCGCTTCGCCGTTTCAATTTCTGCTTGTCTGCGACCGCCGGTGTAGAGGTCGAGATTTAAATCCAAGGCACTGCTAAAGGTATCAATGACCGTGTCGGGGTTAACCGTAATCCCCGCTGCGCCCAAACCCGTTAGGGTTCCTTCTGATTCGGTCAACTGGGCGTTGGCAGAATCGGTGCGCTGGATGTCAGCGGAAAAATCGAGGGTGGGATACTTTTCGGCCAGTTGAATGCGCAGTTCTTCCTGGGCTCGTTGGACGGCCAGCCGCTGGATGGCCAGTTCCTGGTTATTTTGCAGGCCCAGCTCAATGGCCTGTTCCAAGGTAATGGGCTGAACGATGGCCGCTTCCACTTCTGCCGGGGTTGTCGGAAACAATAGGGGATTCGGCCCGGGATTAAGGTAGGTGGGGGCGCGGCCCGGCTGGACGGGACGATTGGGCGGCAAGGCTTCCAGATTGGGCGGCGGCACTTGGGGTGCAACGACCGGCGCGACTGGCGTCTGGCTCGGTTGGGGCGGTGTGGTCTGTTGAGTGAGCAATTGCGGCTTGGGCATTGAGGTTACAGACACTTTCCTCGCAGTAGGCAAAGACAAGCGGCTGTCGCCAGCAGCACCGGGGGACAGTAAGGGATTTGTCGCCGTTTGAGCGATCGCGAGGTTGGCACTGCTAAGGGCGATCGCACTAGCACTGGCCGCCAAGACAAGAGGAAAATTTAGCATCTGCTAATTGGATAGACTCTGCTTTCACCACAGAGATTTTAATGCACAAAGGACGTTCTCCAGCAAGTCTTGCTCAATTTCCGCTATGACTGTAGAAACCTTAAGAAGATGGGGTAGGATCTGCCTCGCCAGCTAGACTTGATTGGGCGAATTGGGGCGGGTAGGACACCGCCACCTCCTTGGAAAAAAGCCCAAGGAACTCGGATAGCATAGCGATAGATCTTATCCCTTGGCTAGAGCATAATTCCCCAAGCACCATGACCACCCTGACGCCGCTGCGGAAATCCTCAGGAAAATTAGATAGTCAGCAGACTGCACGCACTGTCGCCGGCCCTATCGTTTTGTTTTAATCTTGCTGCTGCTGAGCGGTTTTTTCACAGGAATTGGCTACCGACTGTATCAACTTCAATTGGTGCGTGGGGCAGAAAACCAGGAAAAGGCGGAAAATAACCGCATTCGCATCGTGCCCAAGACGCCCGTACGGGGCAATATTTTTGATCGCAAGGGGCGGGTATTGGCCACGACGCGCCTGTCTCACTCGGCATTTTTGTGGCCGCGGGTGCAAAAAAGCCCGGAATGGCCCCAGATGCGCCAGCGTTTAGCCGAACTTTTGGAGATTCCCCAAGCGAAACTCCAAGGGAGTGTGGAACAGGCGGGCTTCAACTCCCCAACCCTCATTCGCATTGCCCGCAGTTTGACCCCAGCCCAAATTACGGCCCTAGCAGAGTACAGCCAGGAACTGCCGGGGGTGGAAGTGGATGTGGAAACGGTACGAGACTATCCCTACAAGGGTCTGGGCAGCCACGTTCTGGGCTACACCGGAGAACTGAATGGGGAAGAGTTGGCGGCACGGCGCGAGGATGGCTATCGCTTGGGGGATATTGTCGGCAAAATGGGGGTAGAAGCCACTTTGGAACCGCTGTTGCGGGGTGAATGGGGCGGTATCTTGCTGGAAGTAGACGGGGCGGGGCGAGTCATCCGGCTCCTGGGACAGAAAGAAGCCAAAGCAGGGGGCGATGTGACCCTCACCCTGGATCTGGATCTGCAAAAAGCGGCTCAACTGGCCCTGGGCGATCGCAAAGGCGCGATTGTGGCCCTCGACCCCAACACGGGAGCAGTGCTGGCGATGGTCAGCTATCCGTTTTTCGATCCCAACATTTTTTCGGGCCGCATTACCCCAGACACCTGGAAACAACTGCAAGGTCCAAGATCAGCCCTTTTTGAATCGGGCACTGCGGGGCTATCCTCCGGCTTCCACGTTTAAGGTCGTCACAGCGACGGCGGGTATGGAGTCTGGCAAATATCCCCCGTCAACGGTGTTGGGAACCTCTGCCTTTATCAGCGTGGGGGGCACGCGCTTTCACGACTGGAACCGGGCTGGGTTTGGGCCCTTGGGCTACACGGGAGCGCTGGCCTGGAGCAGCAATACCTTTTTTGGACAGGTGGGGCGGGGCGTCGGGGGTGAAACCTTAATTAAATGGGCCCGCAACTACGGCTTTGGCAAGCGGACGGGGGTGGAACTCCTGGCAGAAGCCGGGGGATTAATTGCAGATGATGCCTGGAAACGAGAGAATTACAATTGGGAATGGTCGGAAGGCGACACGGTGAATATGTCCATCGGCCAGGGATTTACCCTGGCAACGCCCCTGCAAATTGCCCGGATGTTTGCGGTTCCGGCCAATGGGGGCTATCTGGTGCAACCCCACCTGCTTAAGGGCAGCCAAACGGCCCTGGCCGCCAAGAAATCCCTTAATCTTAAGCCAGCGACCATCAGCACCCTGCGGGCTGGCTTGCGACAGGTGGTAGCGGCGGGGACGGGTCGGGCCTTGAGCGATCCTTCCCTACCGGCGATCGCGGGCAAGAGTGGCACGGCGGAAGCGCCTCCAGGTCAGTCCCATGCCTGGTTTGGGGGAGTTGCGCCCTTTGATAAGCCGGAAATCGTTGTCGTGGCCTTTGCGGAACATTCCGGGGGCGGCGGCGGCGCGACGGCGGGGCCAATGGTGCGTCAGGTGATGGAAGCCTATTTTGGCAAAAATCGGGCAAAGACCCAGCGTAAAAGTAAACAGCCAAGCTTTACGGGTTGCCCTGGGGAAGTTAAATTTAACAGGAGGCCAGTCGCACCGGGTTATTGA